>JAGQUU010000208.1 GCA_020438345.1 Solirubrobacterales bacterium
AACTGATGGCTGAGGGTATTCGCAAACTTCACTCAAGGAATTGTGCGGCTAGGGAAGGTGGCCGCTGCCGATGTGGTGCTGGCTGGGAGGCGTCGATCTACTCGC
Source organism: Solirubrobacterales bacterium (assembly GCA_020438345.1). GTDB lineage: Bacteria > Actinomycetota > Thermoleophilia > Solirubrobacterales > 70-9 > 67-14. The sequence goes on from JAGQUU010000208.1 coordinate 106, forward strand.
CGAAGGACCAGAAGAAGCTCCGCAAGACCTTCAAGCGAAAGACCGAGGCCGCATCGTGGCGAGCCGAAGCGAAGCGCAACATCGACCGGGGCACTCTCAGGGCACCGACACCAACCACGCTCAGGGAAGCCGCCGAGGTGTGGCTGGCAGGAATCGAGTCCGGGGCGATCAAGAACCGCGACGGCAACCGGTTCAAGCCCGCCACGTTGCGCGGTTACCGTCAGTCGCTTGAGGACTACATCCTTCCGGTGCTTGGAGGTGAACGGTTCGCCCAGGTCACGACCGCTGACATTCAGGAGCTGATCGACCGGTGGGAAGGCGAAGGGCAGGAACCAGCCACGACCAGGAACGCAATCAAGCCGCTCCAGTCCCTTTACCGGAGGGCAAGGTCCAGGGGTACCGTGGCGACGAATCCGACCACGGACCTGGAGTTGCCTTCGCCAACACCGAAGAAGGCTGAGATCGTCTCCCCTGCCGTCGCCGATCACCTTGTTGACCTGGCACCTGTCGAGGACCGGGCGATATGGGCCGCTGCCGTCTATGCCGGACTCAGGTATGGCGAGTTGAGGGCGCTTCGCTGGAATGCCGTGGACCTAGCCGGTGGCTTCATTCAGGTCCGTGAGTCATGGGATCCAAAGGCCGGTCCGATCACCCCGAAGACGAAAACCTCGATCCGGAAGGTGCCGGTGTCCGGTGCTTTGCGCGATCACCTGCTCGATCACCAAATGAGGATCGGTCAACCGGACCCGGACACACTGGTCTTTCAGAAAGATGCTGGCAGCCCGTTTGACGCGGTTTCGATCTACCGGAGGGCCGATGCCTCATGGAGACGCGCCGAGCTTGCGAGCATGGACGACAGCGCCTTGTTCGCCCTTGCGGAGAAAGCTGGAGGGACCGCTGACGACGACCGGGACCGGCAGGTCCGGAAGATCATGCGAGACAAGACCCTGGCCGTCCCGGATCAGTCGCTACGGCTTCACCAGGCCCGCCACACTTGCGCCTCGTTCTGGATCGCTGCCGGACTCGACCCGAAAACGGTCATGACCTACATGGGGCACTCCTCGATCACGGTCACCTATGACCTGTACGGCCACCTGATTCCGGGGTCCATGGACGACGACCGGGCGAAGCTCGACGCCTTCTATGAGCGGGCAAACACGGCGGCGAGAATCCGGGCGATTAGCGACAAAGATTCGGTCTGACTGGCGAACCAACTGGCGAACCATTCCGCTAAATCGCATGGTTGAGCAGTAAAAGGCCGATAGTTCTGTACCTGCAAAGCCGTTTACACCAGTTCGATTCTGGTAGGCGCCTTTCCGCTCTGCGGCCGGACCGGATCAGGAAGCGGCGTCGAGCGCCTGATTGACGAGAGCGTCGGCTTCCGCATTCTGTTCACGGCGGACATGACTGATGGACCAGCTCCGCACCGAGGCCAGCGCTTCTTTCGCCTCCGCATGGAGGGGCTTCATGTCGGGATGTTTGACCTTGTACTGCCCGAGCATCTGTTTGACCACCAGCTCGGAATCTCCGCGGATTTCAAGTTCATCTCCGCCCATGTCCCTCGCCATCTGAATCCCCCGGACAAGTGCCTTGTACTCGGCGACATTGTTGGTTGCCTCACCGATCGTCTCACCGAGGTCCTGGAGGACATTTTCTTCACCGTCGCGCACCACTATTCCGATTGCGGCCGGACCAGGGTTTCCTCGCGCACCACCATCGACGTTCACGATCAGCTTCATGGCGGGGAATCTACCCGGCTCAGGCGCGGGGATGACTGCCGGAGTAGGCGTCCCGCAGCCTGGCGGCATCCAGGTGGGTGTAAACCTGCGTGGTGGAAATCGAGGCGTGGCCGAGCAATTCCTGAATCGTCCGGAGGTCCGCTCCACCCTCAAGCAGATGCGTCGCGAATGAATGCCTGAGAGCGTGAGGTGAAACACCACCGGCCGAGGCCGCGTCAATCATCCGCCGGGCGAGACGCCGGGAAAGGTCCGAAGCCGAGAGTGGTCGGCCATTTCTTGAAACAAAGAGGATTCGCACATCTGGATCCCTGACGAGCTCGGGCCGGGCCCGGGCCAGGTAGAGCTCAACCGCCTGACGTGCCGGTTCACCGATCGGGATCAGACGATGTTTGGATCCCTTGCCAAGCACACGGACGAGTTCATCATCGAAATCGATTGAGTCCAGCGTCAGGGTCCGCAACTCTTCACTGCGCAATCCACATGAATAAGTCAGTTCGAACATGGCCCGGTCGCGCATATCCAGCGAGGTGATCGCCGGAACCCCGTCAAGCAGCGAAGCCATCTGCGCGGAGGTGAGGACCTGCGGCAGCTTGGCTTTGGACCTGGGCGCCGAAACCAGGTCTGCCGGGTTTTGCCCGACCCTGGCCGTCCTGAGCAGAAAACCGTAGAAACTCCGGATGGCGGCAAGTTTGCGGGCGACGGTCGCTGGCGACCGTCCCGCCGCTGAAAGCGAAGCCGCGTACCGCCTCAGATGCCGGTGGGTGACCTGTTCGGGACGGAGTCCTTCCGCAACCGCCCAGTCCCGCAGCTGGCCCAGGTCTCTCGCGTAGGCCGCAAGTGTCCGGGAAGCTATCCCCCCCGTGATCTGATCACGCCGGAAGAGAACGAACGCATCCTGCCAATCCGGGCAGGATGCCGCGTTAGGGGGATCAGCCGATGTAGACGGGAGTGCCGACATCGACACGGTCGTAAAGGTCGATTACGTCATCCACACCCATGCGGATGCAACCGTGGGATGCGGCGCTGCCGAGCGAACCCGATTCCGAAGTGCCGTGAATGCCAACCGAGCCGTTGACCCCCAGCCAGCGGGCCTTCAGCGGATTCTCGGGTGAGCCACCCGGCACCACCTGCCCGGCCATGTCACCCGCCCAGTCCGAGTTGGGGACGGTCCAGACCGGGTCAACCTGCTTGCTCTGGATCGTGTAGAGACCGGAAGGGGTGTCATAACCAGCCGCACCGAGCGCCACCGTGTAAGTCTTGGCCAACTCGAGGTTCTTCCAGAGCTTGAGCTGGAATGTGCTGCGGTCAACCGTCAGGTAGGTCGGATACTTCTCAGCCACCTGGCTGGTGGTCACGGTCGGCCGGGTCACGTTGACCTTGGCGACCAGGGTGCGGGAACCGCGTCCCTTGTCAAGCAGGGTGTGGAGTTGCTCACTCAGGAGGTTGTCGCGAAGCTTGTAGCCGTTTTCGGCCTTGACCACCGAGAGCGAGTCGGGCCCGGCAGCAACCGACGCATCAACCGGGTCTTTGACGATCCCGTCAGCCACTTCCTTGACGAAACGATTGACTGACTTCTCCGAATAGGCAACGTTGACCGGAATCGCCGCCTGTACCTCGCCGCCTGTGATCTCGCGAAACACCCTGGAAGGCAGTGAACCTTCACGGCTCTCCTCGAAGGCCCGGTCAATCGCGGCGTCTATGTTGGCCCGGATCTTCAGCTGCTTGGCGGGCAGCCTGAACTCCTCTTTCCGGAATTTCACGGTCACCGGCTTGCGCTGCGGGGCGAGAACCTGGTTGGAAAGTGCCTCGGTTGCCTGCTCACGGTCCATTTCACTGAGGTCCACTCCGGCGACAGTGACGCCATTGGCGATCGTGTCCTTCCGGGTGCCGTCATAGGCGTATGCGGCGACGGCCCCGCCGAGGAGAAGAACAACCGCTACGACTGTTGCTACCTGCGCCTTGCGCCCCACTGCTTTCCTGCTCTCTCAATGGTCGAATGAGTACTCGTTCAGATTGTAGATACCTCGTGGGCCGGGCAAAACCCTTTCCGTGCTTCGAAACACGCATTGCAGTCAATTGGTGTGCTGCCTGGGCGAAATGACGAGGCTCCCCGCCTGCAGGCGACCCCGATCGTCAGGGGTCCGCTGCTGCACCTAGTCCTGAACGGGCGGAGACGGGTCGAACAGGGCAGCATCCTCGCGACCCGGATCGCTGCGTGTGCGGTCCACGTGAGGACTGTGACGGAGGAAGTCCTCGACCGCAGGCTCGTAGCTGTATTGACGCTCCTCGCGCCCAGCCACCGGGTCGAGTCGCAGGCGGTCACGCAAATGGAGAACGGTCTCCCTCGAGGTGTAGCGAAAGTGAAATCCGGTCGCCTTGATAGCCCGGTTATCGATGCCCCGGCCGAACCGGAGCTGGGCGAGCATTTCATCGGGCAGGGTCATCCCAAGCCGGCGGAGTGCCATTGTTGCGACCGAGGTGCCCCACGGCGGGATCACCGGCAAAGGCCGTTTACCCAGCAATGAGATAACTTCCGAAAGTGTCAGGACACCGTCACCGGCGACGTTGAACAGCCCGGGCAGGTCTTTGATCACAACATGTTCGAGGGCGTGGACTACATCCACCTCGTCGACAAACTGGTAGCGGGGATCAAAGCCGGCGATCATCGGTACCGCTGGCAGGGCAAACAACTGCACATGAGACGTGTCGACCTCGGCCCCGAGTACGTTGGCGAAACGAAGCGTCGAGACGGTCACCCCCGGCCGCTGGTCACGGAACTCCGCCACCGCGGCTTCGGCCTCGACCACATCCCGCTCCACCCTGGTCTTCGGTTCGTACTTGCGCGACATTCCCTCGCTGAAATATGCCGGGTCATCCTGGGCACATCCGTACCAGTGGGCGGAACTCTTGAAGACAAGTTTCCGCACCGGCGAGCCTGAGGCCGCGCAGGCGGCGAGAATGTTCAGGGTCCCGATCACGTTGTTCTCGTGGATCGAGTCGGGCCGGCGTCCGTCCGGTCCCCGCACCGAGTCAACCATGAGCCTCGTGTCTACCACCGTGTCGATCCGGGCCGCCCTGACGATCTTCTCGATCAGCCGGTGCTCGGCTCCGACCTTCACATACTCGGTCCGTTCCAGTTCGCGGGTCGGTTCGCGCGAGTCAACACCGATGACCGTCTCGATCCGGGGATTGGTCTCCAGGGCTGCCGCCAGCCGCCCGCCCCAATAGGTCGAGAGTCCGGCAACAAGTACCCGGCGAGCACCTTTCACGTCTTCCTCCACCAGACCATTCTTGCAGGACTGCCCGGGATCGAGGAGGTATAGAGTCGGAATCCGTGAGTGAGCACGACGGATTGATTTTCGAGCACGAACCTCCCGCCCCGGTGCACGACGACTACGGGGTGTCGGACGGACGCTGGCTGACGATTGACTGGACCGAGCGACTCCGGGAAGTCACGGTGAACTCGGCCCTCGGTCAGACCCGGGTCAGCTATGTCGACCAGGGAGAGGGTCCGCCGATCCTTCTGGTGCATGGGCTCGGCGGCAGCTGGCGAAACTGGCTCGAGAACATCCCCTTCCTTTCCGACAATCACCGTGTCGTGGCTCTCGACCTGCCGGGGTTCGGATTGAGCCCTATGCCCGAACACCCGATTTCGATGGCTGCCTTTGGCGATCTGCTCCTGGCTTTTGCGGATCAGCTGGGCCTGGGACAGGACACCTATCTGATCGGCCATTCGATGGGCGGGTTCATTTCAACAGAGGCGGTTACCAGGGCCCCGGAGCGTTTTGCCCGGCTCAGCCTTGTTTCCGCGGCGGGTATCAGTTTCGTCAGCATGTCCGGCGCCCGCAAATCGGTTACCGCAGCGATCGTGAAGATGATGATTCCAGTGGCTGCCAGCCGGATGGAAAGAAACATGGGACGCAAGCGGTTGCGCTCCGCCTCGTTCGCCGGCGTGATCGCACACCCGTCGATGATCGGGCGCGAAATCCTCTGGGAGCTCGGCTACTACTCGACGCTCAGCTCGCCGGCGCTCTTTGAATCAGCCTACGCGCTGGGTGGCTACGACAACCGGGAAAGCCTGAGTGGCATTCGCATCCCGACCCAGATCGTCTGGGGGCAGCAGGACCGACTCGTCCCGGTTGGGGCCGCCTATTCATATGAGCGGCGAATCCCCGAATCCGAGCTTTCACTGATCGATGATTGCGGACATATGGTGGAGCTCGAACGGCCCGCCCGTTTCAACAGCGAGATCAGTCGCTTTGCCACTGCAGCGCCC
>JAGQUU010000209.1 GCA_020438345.1 Solirubrobacterales bacterium
CCGATGTCGATCTCTCGCAGGGCAGCCAGGTCATGGTTCCCGAGCAGAAAGACCGGGCACCGGTCCTTGAGCGCCATCACGCATTCGTCGGGGAAGGCTCCATAGCCGACCACGTCGCCCAGACACCAGATTTCATCAACACCGGCGGCATCTATTTCACCCAGGACAGCGTCCAGGGCGTGAAGGTTGGCGTGGATGTCCGAGATTACGGCCGCTTTCATGGGAGGTTGAGTCTTCCGAATATCGTATTGAGGGATGAATCCGGGTCCGGGGCCTGTCGGCCGCATGAACGGCTACGCCCTGATCGCGACCACACTCGGAGCGGTAGCGGTTTCAGTGCTTGCGGTGCTGCTGCTGTCACCCGGCCAGGGCCCACCTGTGCCCGACGGCCCGGCTGCTGCCAGCGTTGTCGCTGAACGTTTCACTCCGGCAGAACTATCGCGGGCGGATGATTACCGGTCATGGGGACGCCTGATCGGCCTTGGTTCGCTCATCGTCCAGCTTCTGGTCCTGGCTTTGCTGGTTTTCCGGCGTGGCCCGGTGATGCTCCGACTGCTGGCCTGGCTTGGTCGCAGACCACTGGTGGGGGCGATGCTGTGCGGAGCGGGGATTTCCATTCTGCTTTCCGTGGCCGATTTGCCATTCGATCTCGCAGCCTGGCAACTTGGTCGGGATTTTGGCCTGATCAGCCAGGGGCTGGGGTCACGGCTCCTGGACTGGGCGATGGCCGCGGCGATCGCCCTGGTCCCGGCAACGCTGGGAGCTTTGATCGCAATGTTTCTCTGGCTTCGGTTGGGCAAGCGATTCTGGATTGCCGCCGCCGGCCTGGTTGCCATTTGGGCGGTTGTAACGACCTGGCTGTGGCCGGTCGTGGTCTCCCCGGTATTCAACAACTTCGATTCGCTGCGTGAAGGTTCCGAGCGAACCGAGGTCATGCGCCTGGCCGATCGTGCCGGAGTGGAGGTGGGGGAGGTATACGTGGTTGACGCCAGCCGGCGGTCTTCCACGGTCAACGCCTACGTAAACGGGATCGGTTCCTCGAAACGGGTTGTGATCTATGACAACGCGATCAGGAAACTCGACCAATCGGAATTCAGGGCTCTGGTCGCGCATGAACTCGGCCATGTCAAGGACCAGGATCTGTGGCGCGGGCTCGCTTTCGCGATGCTCGTGATCCCGCTGGGTGCGCTGTTCGTGCAGTTGGGGACAGTCGCCTGCCTGCGCCGGCGAAATGATTCCCCAGAGGGACCCGCTGTGATCCCCGCTCTGGCGCTGATGGCTACGATTGCGGCTCTCGTGCTCCAGATTCCCGGCAACGTGCTTTCCCGGTCGGTAGAGGCCAGGGCCGACCGGACGTCGATTCAGCTGACAGGCGACCCACAGGGTCTGGTCGATCTTCAGGTTCGGCTGGCCCGGTCGAACCTCTCCGATGTGGATCCCCCCGCCGTCTGGCAGTTTCTCTTCGGAACCCATCCATCAACCCTGGATCGAATCGCGATCGCTGAAGGTGCGCGATGAAGGTCGAACTGGTCGCGGTCGGAAAAATCCGCCCTCCGTTCACCGAAGCGGAAGACCATTACCTCAAGTTGCTGAAACCTCTCCAGCCGATCGAGGTGACCGAAGTCAGGGATGACACTGCCCTGGTCAGAAAGGTCAATGCCGCGCGGGCCACGGGTGGCAGCCACCCTGACCCCGGGACTCTGGTCGCGCTGGAAGCCGGCGGCCAGGCGATGACATCGGAACGGTGGGCGAGATGGCTCGGGGAACGTCGCCATGAGGGTCGCCGGTTGACTCTTTTGATCGGTGGTCCCGGTGGCCTGCCCGCCGAACTTTCAGGCGAGGTTGGTCACCGGCTTTCTCTCGGACCACAGACAATGGCTCATCAACTGGCCCGAATCGTCCTGCTTGAACAGATCTTCCGCGCAAACAAGATTCTCGCCGGCCAGAAGTATCACCTCTAGCCACCTGACTAGGATGGCCGGGTGAACAGCTCCCGGGATCCCGTTGACGCACTGCTTCGTGCTGTAACCGATGCCGCCACAGAAATGGCTGGCGGGGAGGGATTGAGACCGGCACTTGACCCTTCGCCGCGACCCGAGATGGGTGACTACTCGACCAATGCGGCGATGATGCTGGCCGGTCCCCTGGGCCGGCCGCCACGGGAAATCGCGGCCGAGCTGGCATCGGCGATCGAAACCGGGCTCGGTGATTCGATCTCCAAAACCGAGATTGCCGGCCCGGGCTTCATCAACCTCTTTCTCAGCGATGCCTGGTACCGCAGCGCGGTTGCCTCGATGGCGGTCAGTGGCACCGCGGAAGTTTCGCCGGTGCCGGAACCGGAGAAGATCCTGGTCGAGTTTGTCTCGGCGAATCCGACCGGTCCCCTCACCGCCGCATCCGGTCGCCATGCCGCGTACGGGGATTCGCTTTCCCGTCTCTTGCGGAGGACCGGCAACGAAATCACCACCGAGTACTACGTGAACGACGGTGGAACCCAGGTTGACAATTTTGCCGCATCCATTGCCGCCCGGATGAAGGGGGAGGAGCCGCCCGAGGATGGCTACAGGGGCACCTACGTGAACGAGCTGGCGGAACGGGCACAGAGGGAAGGTCTTGATCCTGACGACACAGGGAATCTCGCCGCGATCGGGGTTTCGTGGATGGTTGAGGGGATCCGTGCTTCACTGGTCAATTTCGGCGTGGAGATGGACGACTTCTTCTCCGAGCGTTCCCTGTATGAAGACAACCTTGTTGACCGGGGGATCGAGCGTCTGCGTACTGCGGGCCATGTTTTCGAGGAAGACGGTGCGGTCTGGCTGAGGACCACTGATTTCGGCGATGACAAGGATCGGGTGCTGATCCGCTCCAGCGGCGAAGTCACCTATTTCGGGGCGGACGTCGCGTATCACGTGGACAAGATCGAGCGGGGAAGCGAGCGTCTGATCGATGTGCTCGGCGCAGACCATCACGGCTACGTCGCCCGCATGGCAGCAGCGATCCAGTCGCTTGAAGGTGACAAGGCCGAGTTCGAGGCCCAGATCATGCAGCTGATCCATCTGGTCGAGGGTGGCCAGCGGACAAAGATGTCAAAACGGGCCGGGGATATCGTGACCCTGGATGAATTGAGCGGCGACATCGGTGTTGATGCCGCCCGCTGGTTCCTGCTTCAGCGCAGCCATGACCGCTCGATCGACCTCGATCTTGACCTGGCCAGGAGTGAATCCTCCGAAAACCCTGTGTATTACGTCCAATATGCCCATGCCCGAATCAAGAGCATTCTGCGAAAGGCAGAGGCTGAATCCGGGGACCGGGCTGGCGACATGCTCACAGCAGCCACCGACCCCTCGGAGAAGGCCCTGATCTCAAAGCTGCTCGAGTTCCCGGCCGAGGTTCACGAAGCGGCTGCGAAGCGAGCACCCCACAGGATCTGCGCCTACGCTTCAGATGTGGCTGCGGCGTTCCATGCCTTCTACCGGGACTGCCTGGTGGTCGGTGCCGAAGGCGACGGTGTCGAAGCGGCGCGGATCGAGCTCTGCGGAGTTGCTGCGGAAACGATCAGCAGCTCTCTCGCCCTGCTTGGCATTTCTGCCCCGGACCGCATGTAGGGCATCGAAGTTCTGTCCCGTCGCGGCTGCGATCAGAGGTCGAACCGGGCCATGTCCCGTTCCAGCCGGTCTGAATCCTCCTGGTCTGGTCCGGCTTCCGGCGGTGAGTCTTCCTCTCTTCGCCGTCTGCGTCGCAGGCTGAAGATTCCCCAGAGCACGGCGAAAATGGCCAGAATGAAGCCTGCAACCGGCACGGCATAAGCCCATACATCGATTCCCCGGTTCTCCGGAAGGCCGAGAACCTGGCCCCCGTATTCAGCTACCAGTGCATCCTTGATTTCTTCCTTGGTCTTGCCCTCGTCAATCAGGCGACGGATGAAAACCCGCTGCCGTTCAGCCGCCGGCGAGTGGGAAAGCCCGAGCAGCGTTCCACAGACCGGACACATGACTTCGTCCTCGATCTCCGGCAGGTTGGCTCTGGCGGGGGCATCGGCGGCCGACGCGAGCGAAGGGGAGGCCAGGGCCGCGAGAATCAGGACCAGAAGGCCGGCGCGTCTCATCAGGAGGCTGCTTTCTGCTGTCCCTCACCCGGACCCGGCTGCCCTTCGAGAGCAGGCTCGGCAAAGGCCTCGATCGCCGCTTCATCCCGGAAAGGCCCGGAATAGTGGGCGACCAGGTTGCCTTCCGGGTCGATCAGGAACGACTCGGGAACCCCGGTGGTTTTCAACTCGCCATCGGTGTAGTCGCCACTCGCATCACGGAGCTGGGGATAGGTGATATTGAATTCCCGGAGGAACCTCATCGCATCCTCACTCAGGTCCTTGGTGTCGACCCCGACCACCTTGATCTGTTCACGATTTGCCGACTCGAACCGGTCAAGGGCGGGTGATTCCGCCTTGCAGGGTTCGCACCACGACGCCCAGACGTTCAGCAGTACCCATTCACCTCGATAGTCGGCCAGTGACCCTTCCCCACCTTCCGGCAAGGTCGGGAGGGTGGCTGTCGGCACCGGTTCACCGACCGGCAGGCTCGACTCGCCTTTCTTGACCAGGCCCCAGACAAGAAAGCCGAGCAGGGCGGCCACAGCGATCACGACGATTGAAGTTCTCAGGTTCACGTAGACAACGATTATGCAGAACTGTCCGCTGCGGCTGCTTCGAGAGGATGGCAAGCGCTTCCGGAGTCCGGTCCGCGCCCTGATCCCGCGACGGGGTAAGGTGCCAAACCGCTTCGCGGACGTAGCTCAGTTGGTAGAGCGCGAGCTTCCCAAGCTCGAGGTCGCGGGTTCGA
>JAGQUU010000210.1 GCA_020438345.1 Solirubrobacterales bacterium
CGGCGGTAGGGCTTCTGGTCGTAGGAAATCCCGACCATGAACACTTCACATTCGATTCCGAACCACTGACAGGCCAGCGAAAGCGCGGAACCCCACTGCCCCGCTCCGGTTTCGGTGATCAGCTTTGCGGTGCCTGCTTCGCGGTTGTAATAAGCCTGCGCGACCGCCGAGTTGAGCTTGTGCGAGCCGGCTGGTGATGTGCCCTCGTACTTGTAATAGATGTGTGCCGGGGTGTCGAGCGCCTGCTCAAGCCGGGTTGCGCGAATCAGCGGTGTGGGTCGCCAGAGCTTGTAGGCCTCCCTGACTTCATCCGGAATCTCGATTGTCTCCTCGGGTGACATCTCCTGTTCGATCAGAGACATCGGGAAAATCGCCGAAAGGTCCTCCGGTCCGGCTGGCTCTCCCGTGGCCGGGCTGAGTGGCGGCAAGGGCTCACCCGGCGCATCGGCCATGATGTTGATCCACTCGACAGGGATCGCGGACTCGGGCAGAATGTACTTCTTGGTCTCCTCGCTCATGGACGGATCCTACCCCCGCCGGCAAAACTACCCGGTCAAGCGAGACTGACAATCAGAGTTGTGATCCGTTCCATGCCGGGACCGACCGCAGCTATCACGTTCCCCATCTTGAGCTCCTCGGGGGAGATTCCGGCCGCGAGATTCCCGACCGGGCAGATCGCCGCGTAGTCAAGCCCCGCTTCGCGGGCGAGGATCGCTTCCGGCATCCCTGTCATCCCGACGATCGAGCAGCCGTCAGCCGCCAGTCGGCCAACCTCGGCCGCAGTCTCGAATCGCGGCCCCTGAACTGCGGCGTAGGTACCGCCGTCGAGGTACTCAATGTCGAGGTCGGAAAGAGCATTGGTGACAGTGCCACGCCAGCCGGGCGAATACGGATCGGTGAAATCGAAGTGCACCACCGGGTCTCCTTCGCTCTGGAAAGTCATCTCCCGGCCAAAGGTGTAGTCGATCAGCTGGTCCGGCACGACGAGCGAGCCCGGCACGCAGTCCTGTCCGATGCCGCCGACACTGGAAACCGCAAGGATCCGCTGGACTCCCGCACCGGCCAAGGCGTGGATGTTCGCCCTGTAGTTGATCCGGTGCGGCGCGATCGAGTGGTCCGGACCATGACGGGCAATGAATGCGATCCCCTCCCCTTCACCCGAAACGACCATGGGGCCTGAAGTCAGGCCCCATGGGGTCTTGAGGGGGCCGGAACCAACCGACCCTTCATCAGGTTCCAGGCCGTAAAGGCCGCTCCCTCCGATGACTCCAAGCAGGGCCACCGGGTGAAGTTCAGGCTCCGAGCCGGCCCTTGAGGGCTTCGAACTGATTGCGGATTTCGGCCGGCAGAGAATCGCCGAACTTGGCGAGATGCTCTTCGACCTGAGGCAGCTGCTCCACTACGGCCGCGTCGTCAACGGCGAGTAGCTCGGCCATCTGCTCCGGGGTCACATCTACGCCGTCAAGATCCAGCTCCTCGACTTTCGGCAACAGACCGATTGAAGTCTCAACCGTCTCACCCTCGTC
>JAGQUU010000211.1 GCA_020438345.1 Solirubrobacterales bacterium
ATAGTCCTGGATGTTGGGATGGAAAATGGGGGTCTTCGGGACAACATACGGCTTCTCCGCCGGGTAATGGCGGGGAAGCATTATCTCCACAGCGTGCTGGTCCACCTCTTCAACTCTCACCGCGTCATAGTCCAGGGTTTCGGGACGCTCCCCGGCCAGAACCAGGCCCTTCAGCCTGTAACTGACTTGGTAGATCTCCGGTGGTAACCGGTTACCTTTCGGCTCCACTTCGACCTGGGGATGCCCGGAATACACCTCGCGGACATGATCAAAATCGGCCTGAAGACGCCTGAGACGCGGGTTCATCTAGCTAACCCCCCAGCTTTTCAACTTCGATCTCTCCCTTAACTCGACTTTGCTCCGCAAAGCCGGACGAGTCCGATCATCATAGCTACTTGCCAATCGTCAAGAATCGGCCGGGAGCCCCATGGTTTGGGTGCCCGGGGCTCTGTGGTTTCCGGGTTCCGGGTTGGTTATCGGGCTTTGACGGTTTTGGTGAGGGGTTTTGACTTGTGGCCGGCTTTGTCGGTGGCGAGGATCCGGATTGTGTAGCGGCCGGGTTTGAGACGACGCTTGCCGAGCTTGATCTTGACGGACTTCGCTCTGGAAGTCATCCGGGTGAACCTGACCGTCTTGCGCCCCGGCTTCCGCTTTGGCCTCAAGACCACCTTCGCGGTGACAGCCTCTGAAACACGGAACCTGAGAACCCCGCCTTTACCGGCCCGGTAGCGGAACTTCAGTTTGCTGACCGTTGGCGCGACCGTATCCTCGGGCGCCGGGCAAACAGCCGGGTCTTCCTCACAGGTCGGGCGGCCCGGACACCAGCCCGAGCAAGGCAAAGACTCGGGTACGAACTCGAAAGCGCCCATGTCCCGGACCGTGGTTCCGTCCCGGTTGCCATCCACCGGCCTGGCGGCGCCGGCCAGATCGAAAGCGGGCAGCGTCGCGGCCGGATCACCGGCATCTACGGCCGATGATTCCGCCGCCAGTTCGTAATCGGTAATTCCGGCAAAACCCGGTGCCCCGGCGATGTTGCCGGTCGCGGTGTCTGCGGTCACATCGCCTCCCCCGGCACCGGTGAGTTCAACGTTCGAGTAGCGAACAGCAAGGTCGACATTACCCCGGGTCGGGCTGACCGGTGCCGTGTAATTCCAGGAGTTGCTGAACCCGGTGATGATCGAGTTCTCGACCAAGACATTGATCGAGTCGACAGCCGTTGCGACATTGGGCACTGTCGCCCGGATCGCGGGTTGTGCCGGGTCGCCGGTCGCGACGATGGTGGCGTGATTGATCCTGACATCGGTCAGACCATTATTCGAATTCGCGTAAATATCGACCGGCGGGGCGGCATCGCTTTCGATCAGAAGGTTGGCTGCGTTCAGATCAGCGCCATTGCTGGCCTGAACCGGGAATGCGGCCCCTGAAATGCTGACCCGGTCCATTGACACCGGTACCGACACACAGGATGAATCCACAGCTTCCCTGCTCGAGGTGATCGAAACGTTCTCAAGGACTGTCTGGCCTGCCGAACCACAGGTGAATGAGTTGAAGGCCCTGCTGAAAGTCGCGCCGTTTCGCCCGAAGACCCTCACATCTCTGAAAGTACCGCCGTTAATGATGTTCTCGAAACCACCGGAGGAATAGTTGTTCGGCGGAGCACCCGCGACATTCTCCGTGACCAGGTCCACCGATTCGAAATTATCTCCATTTGACTGGACCGCGGAACCAGGCGCATTCGTGTTCGGGAAGTTTTCCGGCACCAGAATTGCGAGGTCCTTGAAGGTGATCTCCCGGGAGCTGCCGTTCAGGTTGATCAGATAATTGTTGCCGGTGTTGCCGCTGGTCAGGGTCGTCGATTCCCTGCCGGCACCCTGAATCAGGAGATCGTCGGTTCCCACTCCGGAGGCTGTGATCGTGACCGGATCTGAAATCGTCCCGGGGGCGAGCAGGATCGTGTCTGGTGTCAGGTCAACACCCGTGAGGAAATCGTTCATTGCCGCTTCAAGCCGGTCGGATGGCGAACCGGCCAGGGAAACCTGATTGCTGCCGTTGTCCGGGCAACCCGCAAAAAAGTCCGGTACACACCAGGTAGTGGCGGAAGCCGGACTGGCGAAAACCAGAAATCCGGTCGCTGCCGCGAGTACCGCAAGTGCTGCCCTGACCTTGTTCAACGCTCCCCGCCTTCGCTATTCGGAATGACCTGCCGGGATTCTACTCGCGGCCTGCGGCGCGATCGAGTCTTTCCAGCACCTGCAGCCAGATCAGGTTGCGGCGATTGGCGCCGTACTTCAGGCCGGGAATGGTCAGCATCGCCGAACCCCGCATGATGTCCGGCTGGTCATCACCGCCATAGGCACCGAGATGCAAACCGTCCGGGGCGAGCCCCCGGTTCACGATCCCGGGTGCTGAAAGGGCCACGTTCAGGTCAATCAGCGGGACCTTCATGCGATCGGCGACCTGGCGGATGATCCGGTTTGCTTCATTCACCCGCTGGTCACCGGCTTCACCATTGTGGGCCGGTGTCTCCATTGGCGGAAGGGTCGAAAGCACCGGGACCGGACCCAGCTCCCTGACCCGGTCAACCATCTGTTCAAGCAGCCCGCGGTAGGTGTCACCCAGGGGCATTGCGAGGAGGGCGTCGTTAGTCCCGGTCATGATCAGCACCCAACGAGGGGCGATCAGGCCAATCTCACAGTCGAGGGGGGTCTGCTGCGGCTCACATTCTTCGGTTGGCGGGGCAATACCGGTTGCCGGCAACTCGGCGGTCGGAGTCATCAGCCATTCGGTCCAGACTCCCGAAACGGTGGCGGCGGAACGTCGCGTCAACGAATTGACCGGAAGGCAATCAGACAGGGAAACCAGATCGGGGAACTGCACCTGGCTGTACCGCTTCACTACATCCTTCAGGCCACCGTTGGAACCGAAGCCAATTTCGCGACAACCCAGCCCGTAAAGGTTCTGTGGCCATTCCGTGTTCGAATCGCCGACCTTGGCAAAGACATCCGGGTTCATCTTCTTCTGATCGGCCCGGGCAACCTCTCTGCGGAGCTGCTTGCCGGCCTGACCCGTAAACCCCGGCAGGACGGGACCGGAAGGCGGCTGCTCCGGAATCGAAGCGTCCGGGGACGGGCGCTGGACTGCTTCCGGTTCCGGTCCGGGGTCCTCGCTTCCACAACCGCCCAGCCCCGCCAGCAGGATGGCCGAAGCCAGAATCGGTGCAAGCCAGCGGGAGTGGAGCCGGCGGTCAGGGCGATCGGTACTCACAGGATCATCATCCAGCTTTCCGACCATCGATGCCCGCGAGCAGGGCTGCGGGATACGATCCGCGGCATGACTGTCTGCGTAGTTACCGGCGGAGCCGGATTCGTTGGGTCTCATCTTTGCGACGCCTTGCTCGAGAAGGGCAGCAAGGTGATCTGCATTGACAACCTCGATACCGGCTCCCTTCAGAACATCGAGCACATCGACTCCCCTGATTTCACCTTCCTTCCCTGGGACATCACCGAGGAAGTTCACATCGAGGGCGACGTCGACTTCGTCTACCACCTGGCTTCCCCGGCCAGCCCGATCGATTACGCAAGACTCCCGCTCCACACGCTGAAAGTCGGGGCCCAGGGCACCTGGCACATGCTCGGGGTGGCGAAGTTCAAACGGGCCCGGTTCATGCTCGCCTCGACCTCCGAGGTTTACGGCGACCCGCAGGTCCACCCGCAGGAGGAAAGCTACTGGGGCCATGTGAACCCGATCGGCCCGCGGGGTGTCTACGACGAAGCGAAACGTTACGCCGAAGCTCTGACCATGGCGTACCACCGCCAGCAGGGTGTCGACACGTCAATCGTGCGGATCTTCAACACTTACGGAGCGCGGATGCGCGCCCATGACGGCCGGGCGATTCCGACCTTCCTGCGCCAGGCACTCCAGAATCAGCCCCTGACGGTTTTCGGGGACGGCTCCCAGACCCGGTCCTTCTGCTTCGTTGATGATCTGGTCCGCGGGCTGATCTCCCTGGTTGAATCCGGCGAGCATATGCCGGTCAACATCGGCAACCCCGACGAGTACACCCTGCTCCAGCTCGCGAACGCGGTGATCGAAGCTTCCGGCGCGGAATCATCGATCGTTTTCGAACCGTTGCCGACCGATGACCCACAAGTCAGGCAGCCGAATATCGACCGGGCCCGCGAACTGCTCGGCTGGGAACCGACCGTTTCCCTCGCCGAAGGCCTGAAGAGCACGATCGAGCGGTCCGGCCGCGACCGCCTGATCGGCAAGACCGGCTGAGCCAATCCCCCATGAGCCCGGGAGAGCGGTTTCTCGTCCTCGGGGCCACCGGCTTCTTCGGAAGCCACATCACCGAAGAACTCCGGACGGCTGGTCAGGAGGTGGTTCCCGCTGCCCGTGACGGCGTCAAGGGACCA
>JAGQUU010000212.1 GCA_020438345.1 Solirubrobacterales bacterium
GCTCGCCGCTGCGCGTGTCTTCCTTTTCGCATCTCGCGATGTCTGGTTCGTAGTTGGCCTACCCGTCTACCTCCGAACCGTTCTCGACTGGAGCTTCTGGCAGGTCGGCATCTTCCTCGCAATCTGGGTGATCGGCTACGGCATCGTTCAGGCGAGCGCACCCACCGTCATGCAGCGTCGCGCCAAGGAGACCGGCCAACTACCAGACGGGCGAAGTGCGACCTGGTTGGCGTTCCTGCTGGCATCCTTCCCGGCCGGGATCGCTCTGGCGCTCACGGCGGATTTCGACCCGACCACGGTGCTCGTCGTGGGGCTGATCGCGTTCGGTGTCATCTTCGCGATGAACTCGGCTGTCCACTCATACCTAGTGCTCTCCTACGCCGACAACGACAAGGTTGCGATGAACGTCGGCTTCTACTACATGGCAAACGCCGGAGGACGACTCATGGGAACGGTCCTCTCCGGAGCCCTCTACCAGTGGTACGGACTCACCGGCTGCCTTTGGGCGTCGGTGGTCTTCGTGCTTGCCGCCGGGTTCCTCTCCCTCATGCTCCCCAGCCGTCCTCCGACCACCGCCGGCCACGCAGATCCGGGGCTCGCGGCGAGCTAACAGATGAAGTCTCTCTCAACTCTGGACCGCTACCTCCCGCTCTGGATCGCACTCGCGATGGCCGGCGGGCTCGCTCTCGGCTCGCTGCTACCCGGAATCGAATCGGCGCTCGATTCGCTTCGGATCGGCACGATCTCGCTGCCGATCGCGCTCGGCTTGATCTTGATGATGTACCCGGTCCTCGCCAAGGTCAGATATGAGGAACTGGGACACCTCGGCGGAGAGCGACGCCTGATGCTCAGCTCCCTGGTCCTCAATTGGACAGTCGGGCCGCTACTCATGTTCGCCTTGGCCTGGATACTCCTCGCCGACCAGCCGGAGTTCCGTACCGGCCTCATTATCGTCGGGCTGGCGCGCTGCATCGCAATGGTCCTCATATGGAGCGATCTCGCCTGCGCCGACCGTGAGGCAACCGCGCTACTGGTCGCGATCAACTCCCTGTTTCAGATCGTCGCCTACAGCCTGCTCGGCTGGTTCTACCTAACCGCCCTCCCCGACCTGCTCGGCCTTGACAGCCAGGGCTTTCACGTCTCGATCTGGGAGATCGCCCGAACCACCCTGATCTTCCTCGGCATACCCCTGCTGGCCGGCTACGTCACCCGAGTTATCAGCATCAGGCGCCGTGGGACGGATTGGTACGAAACCCGGTTCCTGCCGCGGATCGGGCCGTTCGCTCTCTACGGGCTGCTGTTCACCATCGTCCTTTTGTTCGCGATCCAGGGCGAAGCAATTACCAACCAACCACTAGATGTGGTGCGTATCGCGGTGCCGCTGCTCGTCTACTTCGCGCTGATGTTCGCCGTGTCGTTCTGGGCCGGCTGGATCATGCAGATCGGCTACGAACGCACGGCAACCCTCGCCTTCACCGCCGCCTCAAACAATTTCGAGCTTGCGATCGCGGTCGCTATCGGCGTGTTCGGCGCAGCTTCCGGGCAGGCACTCGCCGGGGTGGTCGGGCCGCTGATCGAGGTACCCGTGCTGGTGGGCCTGGTCTATGTGGCGCTCTACCTGAAGCGGAGGCTCTACCCGCCAGAGACAACCGACTCGGCTGCGGTGGCTGCCACGTCGGGCTCCTCGGGTTGAGGAGTCGCGCGGTGGGTGCCGAGCATCAGCCACCCGACCGCCGATCGCGATCACGGCGGCGACCAGCGCGACTGAGTGCAGCCCGGAGACAATCCCGCGTCATGGCCACCGCTGCTACATTCCTGGTACATCATTTGGTACATCACCAGGCGATCAGTTGGTGGAGGCTGCGGCCGCGAAGGTGCCGCGTTTCCTTTTGTAGTGCGTAGTGAGTGGTTATAGCGGGGGCAGGATTCGAACCTGCGACCTTCGGGTTATGAGCCCGACGAGCTACCTGACTGCTCCACCCCGCGGCGGATCGTCGATTCTAGCACTCATGTGAAAGGCGGCTGCTTCCGGGGGTCGAGCCGGGCGGCGGCGACGTTCAGCAGGGAACGAGGCCAAGCAAGCCGCCAGTTTCACCGGAAAAATCCGGGAAATACTGGACACAAGTGCCCCCGCCACCACCCGCGTTACCACCTCCGCCGGCTTCCGGTGGCTCCTTCGGCAACTTGAGTCGAAGCGTGGTCTTTGCCCTTGCCCTGAGCTCACCCGACCGGACCAGGACCTTGAGGTCCGCCTCGTCACCAGCCGAACGGAAGAGCCGGACCCTTACCCGGACAGCCCTGCGGGTGTGGGGCCGGATCAGCGGGATGTTCCGCACCCTGGGCACCACCTTCAGCCCATGGTCGGGCAAAACTCTCAACTTCACGTTGCGCAGAGGGCCATCCCCGGGATTGCGGATCACGATCCGCAACTGGCGGACACGATTCGGGGGAATCGGCCTTCGGACCTTCGGCATGCGCAACGCCATGGCGGGAATCCCCTTGAAGAAAACCATCGGGACCCGGTCGAAGACCACGTCCGGGTTCTCCGGGTCGGTCAGGATGGCCCCGAGGCAATCCCACTTCTTGCCGGCCAGCCGACGGTCGCGGATCTCGAACTTCTGGATCGTCGATCGGTAACCCGACTTGTCGGCCTCGCCGTGCCGGGAACGACTGGGGGAATCCTGGCGAAACCAGGTCGCCCCGGAACCGTCCGTAAAAGCGCCGAAGCCGGCCGCGGGCAGTCCGGTGCAGCCGCTGGACGTACGGGTCCCCGCATATACGGAGACAAAGGCGCGGTTTTCCAGGCCGGGCGTACCGCGCAAGGCAACCACCGCGACCATGTAGCCGGACTTCCTGTCGAATCCGATTCCGGCCCCGGTCAGGTCGCGGGCCGGATCGGGGTCAGTCGAGTCCCCGGCGGGATCCCGGGTCCC
>JAGQUU010000213.1 GCA_020438345.1 Solirubrobacterales bacterium
GATGGTCGAGCCTTCGGCCGGTCCGGCGGTTATCTCGGTATTGGGTGGCTTCACGTCTAGGGTGAATGTCCGCCCTACCGGGGTCGGATCAATATTCCCGGATTCGTCGATTGCCCTGACCTCGAATCTGAATTGATTTTGCTCATCGAACGTGGTCAGCGGGACGGGCGGGGTATGCGTCGCGCCTGGTCCCGAACAGGGGCCGAATGCCGGGGCGGGAAGATCGTTGTCGTAGAGCCGGCATTCAAAGGTGGCCGGCAGATCGTCGGACTCGAAGCCAAAAACGGGGGCGGGGTCGGCGATGGTCGTGTTATTGGCGGGGCCGGAGGTAATCGTGGTCAGCGGCTCTTCGTTGTCGGCGAAGGACCAGAGTTCGAAGCCGGTCCCGTCGTTGTTGTCCGCCCCGAAGACCAGCCGCGGCCCGGCCTTGGCCAGCCATTTGACCTTGTCCTCGATCGGGTCTCCCGGGGCGATGCTGCCTCTGGCGAGGGTCCCGCCAGGGGTGCCGTCCGACTGCCAGAGCTGGTAGTTGATTGGTTCAAAGCCTGGACCGGGGCCAAGCGCATTCGTGGCGATGAAGAAGGTGCGGTCTTGGAGCCCGGTGAAATTCTCCGGGAACGAGCTTCCGGCCGGATTGATGTCCTTGGCGATTTGAGTCCCGCCGGGGGTTCCGTCACTCCTCCACGGTTCGCTGGCGTTGGCAATCGTGCCTGCTCGGAACCACAACTCGTCGTTGACGACAGTCAGACTTTCGGGGAGGCCTTGCCCCGAAGGTTCAATGTCCAGGACCATCTCGGTGATGCCGGTTCCGTTGGTCCGCCAGAGTTCCCGGTTCGCTCCCGGTCCACCGTTCGCCTGAAAGTACACCCAGCCGCCGAAGACCACGAACCCCCCGGGGAAGCTGCCGGTCGCGGCCGGGAAGATGTCATCCGAGAAGATCGTTCCGAAATCGGTCCCGTCGCTCACCCAAAGCTCCCTGCCCGTGGCCGCCAGGTTCGCACTGAAGATTGCCAGACCGTTGAGGTCGGTTATGTCCTGTAGGAACGGGTCTGCTGGCTCCCCGGTACCGTTCAGGTCTGAGATCAGCGTCGTGCCGGCTTCTGTTCCGTCGCTCTTGTAGAGCACACCCGTGCCAGCATCAAGCGGGGCGCAGGGGCTGCCACTGGAAACCGAGAAGTTGGCCACGAAATAGAGCAGGCCCCCGACCGCCGCCAGCTGCCTCGGAAGCGAGCCGCCGTAACAGCCGTCAGCCTCGATGTCCTTGATCATCACGGTTCCGGCGGCGGTGCCGTCGGTTTTCCAGAGTTCGGTTCCGTGTTCCGTGAAGCCGGGGCCGTCATTGGCCGCAAAGAAAAGCTGCCCCCCGGCTTCTGTAAGTGATCCGGGCAGAGAGCCGCCACCGCCAGCCTGGATGTCCTTGATCATCACGGTACCTGCCGCGGTCCCGTCGGATTTCCAGAGTTCGGCGCCGTTGGTTCCGTCGTTTGCCGAGAAATAGAGTTCGCCTTCGAAGGCAGTCAGGCCGGTCGGGTTGCTACCGACCCCGGGGCCCGGGTTGATGTCCTTCACCATCTCGGTGGTTCCCCCGGGCCGACCGTCGCTGACCCAGAGTTCCTTGCCGCTTACCCCGTCATCGGCGATGAAGAAGACCTGATTGCCTACCGCGGTGAATTCGGGATCGACCGAATTGGAAATACCGCTTCCGGAACCCGGATTTACGTCCGCTACCGGCTCGACCGTGTAGGTAGAGAGAGGTCCCGCGACTGCTTCCCCGGCCGGCACCAGGGATCCACATACGATCAGCACCAACGCCGCCGAGACAAACTTCGGCCTGAAATTCCCCACTGCCCGGACTCCCCCTTTCCTTGGAATAGATCGAGCGTAGCCGAATCGGGGACCCCTGACAAGAGGCACCCGGTATCGTCCATATTCGCTTTGTTTCGTTCCCTTTTCGAACTTCCCCTCGTGAACTGAAAGGCACCATGGCCCGCACCGTCATCCTGAGCACTGCCCGTACCCCCTTCGGCAAGATGGGCGGTGGACTCGCCACCGTGAATGCGGCCGAACTCGGCGGCACCGCAATCGCCGGGGCCCTCGACCGGGCCGGTATCGCGCCGGATCAGGTCGAGCAGGTCAGTTTCGGCCAGGTGATCCAGGCCGGGCAGGGGCAGATCCCGTCGCGTCAGGCCCAGATAGCCGGTGGCATCCCGAAAGAAGTCCCTTCCGAAACGGTGAACAAGGTCTGCGCCTCGGGTATGCGCTCAACTGGCCTGATCGACCAGGCGATCCGTGCCGGTGACATCGAAGTTGGTCTGGCTGGCGGTATGGAATCGATGTCAGGTGCTCCTTACCTGCTGCCGGGCGCCCGCTCGGGATTCCGCATGGGGGATGTCAAGTCGGTCGACTCGATGACCCACGACGGACTCACCAACCCCTTCACTCACCTCCAGATGATCAACGAAGCCAGCGGCGTCTCGAACGAGCTTGGCATCGAGCGTGAGGACATGGACCGCTTTGCCGCCCGTTCGCACAAGCTGGCCGACGAGGCTCAGAAGGCCGGGATCCTTGGTGAAGAAATCGTGCCGGTCACGGTCAAGGGCCGCAAGGGAGACACCGTGGTCGAGGAAGACGAAGCGATCCGTCCCGATGCGACCGCCGAAAGCCTCGGCAAGCTGCGGGCGATCGGTGGCGATGACGCCACCCACACCGCCGGTAATGCTCCCGGGGTCAACGACGGTGCCGGCGCCCTCGTTCTTGCCTCCGAGGAATGGGCCGAGGCAAACGGCAAGGAAATCATGGGCACGATCGTCGGTTACGGCCAGATCGGCGACGAATACGCCTGCCTCGCCAAGACGCCTGCGCTGGCCGCCAAGGCCGCGCTTGAAAAGATCGGCAAGACCCCGGCTGACGTTGACGTCTGGGAAATCAACGAAGCCTTCGCATCTGTCTCGCTGAATACGGTGAAGATGCTTGGTATCGATGAGGACCGGGTAAACGTCAACGGCGGGGCGATCGCCCTCGGCCACCCGATCGGCGCGTCCGGCGCCAGGGTAATCGGTGCCCTGGTGCGTGAGCTTCAGCGTCGTGGCGGTGGTCTCGGCTGCGCCGCGATCTGCTCCGGCGGTGGTCAGGGCGATGCCATCCTCATCGAAGTCTGAGGTAGAACGGAAATTTCTGGTTGACCGGGATCTTCCGGGGCTCCCGGGCCCCGGCGGTATCCCGATCGAACAGGGCTACCTCGCGATTGACGAGCAGTCCGAGGTACGGCTGAGGCGTGCCGGGAAGTATCTGACGCTCACGGTCAAGAACGGCCACGGTGAGACCCGGCAGGAGGTCGAAGTTGAAATCGGACCGAAGGCATTCGACGACCTGTGGCCGGAGACAGCGGGTCGCCGGATCCGGAAAGTCCGGCGGAAGGTTGACCTTGCAAGCGGTCTGGTCGCCGAGCTTGACATCTATTCGGGGAACCTTGACGGAACCTCGGTGGTCGAAGTCGAGTTCGAATCTGAAGAGCAGGCGCTCGGGTTCCGCCCTCCCGTCTGGTTCGGCCGTGAGCTGACCGGAGACCAGGCCTGGGCCAACCGGAGCCTGGCTGTTGCCGGCAAGCCCGGGAAGCGCTTCGAATTCAGGCTGCGGCCCGGGGAGGAGCCGGTCAGCGGTATCTGCCGGGTGATTGCGGCCCGGGTCTCCCAGGCAGCTGTTGAGGTGAGGAAAGCCGGCGAAGCCGACGATCCCGCCGGGCATGTTCATGAGGCCCGGAAGAACCTCAAGAAGGCTAGGTCTGCCCTCCGGTTGCTGCGCGGCGTGATCACCGATGATGAGCGGCAGAGAATGAACTCGATCTGCCAGAACGCTTCCAGCCACCTTTCCGGGGCTCGAGATGCCGAGGTGAAACTCGCGACTCTCGTAGAAGTTCTTGGTGAAAGACGAGCGCCTGATGCGGCCGGACCATGGCGGGAGTCACTCGAGACGGAGGCGAAAGGGCACCGTGAAGACCTCACCGCAGAAGCTCTGAATGAAGTTGCGGACTCGCTCGAAACCGTTGGCCGGGCATTCCGGGGTCGAGAACTTCCCGGCAACCCGGAACTCGTGGCCGGCAATGCCGGCCGTGGCTATCGCCGCGGACGCAAGGCGATGAAAAGCGCGCGCAGGGACGAAAACCCGGAGTTGTTCCACGACTGGCGAAAAAGAGCGAAGGACTTGCGGTACCAGCTGGAAATTCTCGAAACCCGGCTCCCGGACGAATTCGCCGAGGTCCGTGCCGATGCCGAGAAGCTGGCGGACTGGCTGGGTGATCTGCACGATTTCGATGTCCTGGCTGATGACCTCGCCGAACGGGAAATGGAAGCCTCCGAGAGGGCCGTCCTGACCGGGCTCATCAGCGATGCGCGCGAAAGCCAGGTCGGGGATTGTCTCGATTTGGGCGAGGTGACCTACCCGGTCAAGCCGCGCCGCTTCACCAACCAACTGGCGGAATACCTCCGGTGAGCAGAGAGGCAGCTTTCTTCGACCTTGACAAGACCCTGATGGCAGGGTCATCCGGCATGCAGTTCGCGAAGGCCGCCCGGGAACGTGGTCTGATTTCCCGGGCCCAGATCTTCCGTTGGGGGAGGGATCACATTCGGTACCGGATCAAGGGTGCCACTGATGATGAAACCAGTGAGATTCTCAAGGTCGCGAGGGAAACCCTGTCCGGTGTCGCATACCTGGAGATTTCGCGGATGTGGCCCGAAGTTCTGGCCGGCATCCTGCCGCGTATCTATCCCGAAGTCCTGTCTGAGGTACACCGGCACCAGGATGAAGGCCGGCTGACCTACATCGTCAGCGCGGCCGGATCCGACATGGTCGAATCACTAGCGCAGGTGCTCGGCATGGATGGCGGGATCGGCACGAAATACGTGGTCGAGAACGGTGCCTACACCGGCGGGCTGGACGGGCCGTTCGTTTACGGTCGCGGCAAGGTGGTCGCGATCGAGAACCTCGGCAAGGAGATCGAGCTGGACCTCGAGGGTTCCTGGGCCTATTCCGACTCCGCCTCGGACCTGCCGATGATGGAACTTGTCGGCAACGCCGTGGCAGTCAATCCCGACGCACCCCTTCTCGAGAAAGCCAGGCTCGAAGGCTGGAAGGTCATGAGGTTCGACCGGCTGGGCCGCAACCTGGCGATTGGCGGCACCGTGGCCGGTGCGCTCCTGGTCGGAGGAATCGGTGGCTGGCTCTCCAAACGGAGAACTGGCTGAAGTTCCGGCCTTCCGTACTATCCGTAGAGCACCGATGGAGCCAACGTCCACACCAAAGACCGGACCGGAAGCCTCCGACGCTGTCCGGAAGGCGGCCGAGGCGGCTGAAAGTGAATTCACCACGATGTCCGGCAAGCCGGTCAAGGCTCGCTACGGCGCCGACGATATGGCCGGGGATGCCGATCTCAGGATTGGCGAGCCCGGTCAGTACCCGTTCACCCGGGGCCCCTACGAATCCATGTATCGGGGCCGCAACTGGACCATGCGGCAGTTCGCGGGATTCGGCACGGTCGAGGAAACCAACCAGCGGTTCCATTACCTGCTCGACCACGGTCAGACCGGTCTCTCGACCGCCTTCGACATGCCGACCCTGATGGGTTACGACTCCGACCACGCCCGTTCGCTCGGCGAAGTCGGCCGCGAAGGCGTTGCGGTCGACACGATCGATGACATGGAGATTCTCTTTCAGGGCATCCCGCTGGGCGAGGTTTCGACTTCGATGACGATCAATGCCCCGGCCGCGATCCTGCTCGCCTTTTACGTGCTGGTCGGAGAGAAGCAGGGGGTCGCTTCGGAGCAGCTCTCGGGCACGATTCAGACCGACATCCTCAAGGAGTACATCGCCCAGAAGGAATGGTGCTTCCCGGTCGAGCCGGCAATGCGCCTGGTCACCGACATGGTCGAATACTGCACCGATCACATGCCGCGCTGGCATCCGATCTCGATCTCCGGCTACCACATACGCGAGGCCGGAGCTACCGCCGCCCAGGAACTCGCTTTCACGTTGAAAGACGGTTTCACCTACGTCGAACGGGCGATCGAACGTGGCATCGACGTTGACGCATTCGCGCCCCGGCTTTCATTCTTCTTCAACGCGCACATTGACTTTTTCGAGGAGATCGCCAAGTACCGCGCCGCCCGCCGTATCTGGGCCCGCGAACTGAAGGAGACCTACGGTGCCAGGAAGCCCGAATCGATGCGTCTCCGGTTCCACACCCAGACCGCCGGTGTCTCGCTCACTGCCCAGCAGCCACTCAACAACATCGTCCGAACGGCGATCGAGGCACTGGCCGGTGTGCTCGGCGGCACCCAGTCACTCCACACGAACTCCTTTGACGAGGCACTGGCCCTTCCCACCGAGGAAGCAGTCCGGGTGGCACTCCGTACCCAGCAGATAATCGCCGAGGAAACCGGAGTGACCAATACTCCGGATCCGCTTGGTGGTTCGTACTTCGTCGAGGCTCTGACCGACGAGATGGAAGCCGAGGCTTACGCCTATTTCAGCCGGATCGATGAGCTGGGCGGCATGGTCGAGGCGGTCCGTCAGAATTATCCGCAGCGGGAGATCGGCGAGGCGGCATTCGACTTTCAGCGCCGGGTCGACGACGGCGAGTTCACGATCGTCGGGGTGAATCGGTATGTGACCGACGAAGAGGATGTGCCGCTGCTCCACATCGACCCCGCGCTTGAAACCAAGCAGGTTGAGCGCCTCACCGCGACCAGGGCGAAGCGCAATTCAGCCGAGGTTGAATCAGCCCTGACGGCCCTCAAGGATGCCGCAGCCGGCGAGGCGAACCTGATGTATCCGATCCTCGACGCGGCCCGGGTCCACACCACCGAAGGCGAAATGATCGAGGCGATGCAGGAAATCTTCGGCACCTACACCGAGACTCCGGTCTTCTAGCCGGAGGTAGAGTTCCCGCCATGAGCGCTGCGATCGCAGAACCGAAAACCGACCGCAAGATCCGCGTTGTCGTCGCCAAACCTGGTCTCGACGGGCATGACCGCGGTGCCAAGATCATCGCCCGCGCCCTGCGTGACTCCGGTATGGAGGTGATCTACACCGGCCTTCACCAGACCCCGGAGCAGATCGTCGAGACGGTGATCCAGGAGGATGCCGACGCGATCGGCGTATCGATCCTCTCCGGCGCCCACATGACCCTGGTCCCGAAGATCCTCGAGCTGCTCGAGGCCGAAGGCGTCGACGATGTGCTGGTCACGGTCGGCGGCACGATCCCGAACAAGGACATCGGGGACCTCAAAGCGCTCGGGGTGTCGGGAGTCTTCACCCCTGGTTCCCCGACCGACGACATCGTTGACTTCATTCGCAGCGGCGTTCGGGATCGCGAGCTCTAGCCGCTTGCCGGTATTGGACCGGGCCACGGCTGCGTCCCCGGGTAGGGTTCGCGCATGTCTTTGATCGACACCTTCGGGTTGCGGGATGTTGGACCTGACGGAGGTATCGGACAGGCCGAAATGGTCGCCGACCGGATCGTCGACTTCATCAGTCAGGCCGAGCGGTCGCTGGTCCTCGCGCTCTATGACATCCGGTTGCCTGATCCGGTCGGCTCGACCGTGGCTGACGCCTTCCGGGCAGCGGCCGAAAGGGGAGTGAAGATCCGGCTCGCCTACAACGATGTCCCTGCCGATCCCGATGCCGGCAACTTCCTGCCGGCGGTCCATCCTCCACCGGAGACCAACCCGGAGATCCTGGCGAAGCTGCCGATCGAGACCAAGCCGGTCTCGGGGATCCCCGACCTGATGCACCACAAGTACATGGTCCGGGACGAGGCGGCGGTCTGGACCGGGTCGGCCAACTGGTCGGTCTACTCCTGGACCCGGCAGGAGAACGTGCTGGCGGTAATCGAGCAGGGGGAGGTCGCCAGAGAGTATCTGGAGAACTTCGAAGTACTCTGGGAAACCGGGAAGGTCGAACTCTCCGGTCATGGTGACCCGAACCCGATACGGGTGGGGGACGCAACCGTCAGGGTCTGGTTCACGCCCGGCCACGGTGAGGCTTTGGCCCAGCGGATCTCCTCAAAGCTCGGATCGGCCCGGCAACGGATCCGAATTGCCTCGCCGGTACTGACCTCCGGACCGATTCTCGGCACCCTGGCCGAGCTCGCAGGTATCAACGACCTGGATATTGCGGGCGTGGTGGATGAACCCCAGACCGATCGGGTTTACGAGCAGTGGGCGACGACCGGCTCGAAGTGGAAGATCCCGTTGCTGACCCGGGTTATCGAAACCCTGCCATTCAACGGCAAGCGATCGGTGCCGTGGGGAACCGGAGCGGTAAGGGACTTCATGCACGCCAAGGTCACGGTGACCGATGACACGGTCTTCCTCGGCTCGTTCAACCTTTCCCGTTCAGGGGAAGCGAATGCGGAAAACATGATCGAAATCGAGAATCTGGCGATTGCTGATCAGATGGCCGCTTTCATTGACGAGGTCCGGGCCCGCTATCCGCGAAGTTCCGTGCCTGGCGCAGAAGCTCGCCGTCGCTGAGCGGGTTCCGGTTTCGGGAGGTTGTTGTA
>JAGQUU010000214.1 GCA_020438345.1 Solirubrobacterales bacterium
GATTTCTTGACTCGGGGGCGAAACTTGATGTTCTTGTCAATAACGCCGGGGTCATGCCCCCGGCGCGGTTCGCGACAAGCGAAGGTTTCGAGCTGACCTTTGCAACCAATGTCCTCGGGCCATTCCTGCTGACCGAACTGCTGCTGCCCCGGCTTCGCGAGGGTCGTGATCCCCGGGTGATCCTGATGAGTTCCGGCGGCATGTATTCCAGCGGTTTCAACCTGGCTGACCCCCAGCTCACCGCGAAGGAATACCGGCCGACTTCGTTCTACGCACACACCAAGCGGGCCGAAGTGATGCTGGCCGACCAGTGGCAGCGTCAGGAGCCGGAGGAGGGAGTCACTTTCTGCTCGATGCACCCGGGATGGGCCGTGACCCCGGGGATGACCGCCGCGATGCCTGGGTTCCACCGGCTTGCCGGTGCGATTCTGCGCGACGCAAATGAGGGTGCGGACACTGCGGTCTGGCTGGCTGGTGCCTCACCCGAAGAGGCCCCGGGCGGGTGCTTCTATGAGGACCGCCGTCCTCGCCCGAAAGCGAAGATTCCGGGCACCGAGGGCGGGCCCGGGGACGAGTCAAGACTGATCGCTCTGCTTGCGGGAATGGTCGCCGTGCCCTGACCGCTTGCACGGAGAGTTCGCAGCCATTAGCATCCGGCGAGAATTGCAGGTTGGACCAGTTCGATTCAGTTGTAGTTCCCAAGGGAGGGCGTTGAAATAGTGAGTTTGCGCAGTCTGGTTCTTGCAGCGGTGGTCATGATCGGCCTGGGGATTTCTGCTTCACCTGCAGTGGCCGACGCAGCAAGTGAATGTCAGGTCCTGCCCGGGGGCACGATCGGTGAATTCGAAACGGCTCCGGTCCCGGACCGGACCGGTCTGCCGACCGACGTGGGCCCCGGGGCATACGGACCCAACCCGACCGTGAACGGCCTGCCTGCCCGGGTCGATCTGCATTCACCCACAATGGGCCAGAATCGCAATTACTACTTCGCAGTCAGGAAGGGACGGCTTTTCGTCAAACCCAACTTCGAGCGAACCGGCAGGCAAGGAGGATGGCAACTGGTTCCGGCACCCGACTGCCTGGACGGTGACATCCAGTCGATCGATGCCGATGACGACGAGCTGACCGCAATCAACTCGCAGAAGCAGATCTTCGGCATGGACCAGGCGCTTTCGGTCCCGGCCCGGTTCAACTGGACATCCCGCTGGGGCTTTCCGATCTGGCTGGGGGACGGCTACACGATTCCGAAAGACACCGTGGCCTGGGCCTGGACCGTGATCTCGCCACGTGAATCGGAGTATTGGGTAGACCCGGCCGGTAACCACCACACGGTCGGCGAGGGCAAAGTCTCACATGTACTCAGCTTGCGCGGTGATCGACGCCGGATCACGATGAATGACCCGTGGCTGTCACAGGACCGCAGCTACGAGGTTTGCGGTCCCCGCAGAGGAACTTTCAAGATCAGCAACATCGCCGCTTCCGGTTCGGTTCTGTTCGTGATCGGCAGCCACGGCGACATGTTTACGAGGCTCTGGGACTTCGACATCGCCGGTCTCGACGACGCATTCTTCGATTACTCATACGAGGACCAGCGCGGATTGGCAAAGCCGAAAATCCAGCTGCCCGGTGCCCACTGGGTCCAGCAGCCGAAGATCCCGGGAGAGATCACCAACCGGATCAGCATCACCACTATCGGTCGCGGAACCCTCGAACGGACGCTTCGGGTCGAAGGACGAAACTCGAAAGGAATGCCGGGCTTCTGGCAGAAGGAACTTTACGCGCTTGATCCGGGGACGGCCGGCTGGAAATTCATCGCAACACCGAAGGCGAAGGTCACGGGCCGGTCGATCCCGAACCCTGCCGGTGACAGTAGCGGTCTCGGGGCGGGCAAGGAAGAGGGCTACCGTTACCTGCTCGACGGCGGCAGCTATTCGGCAGAAATTCCCGACTTCAACGTTTACTGCAACCGGTCGTTGCTTCGGGTGACCCTGGCCGACGGAAAGACCCTCAACCTGGACCTCTTCCTCGACGACACAGTGCGGATCGACCCGAGGGCTCGTGGTCTCGACGATCAGCCGAGATTGGTTACATCAACGATCGGGTTGACCTCGCAGGCACGCCAGGTGGCAGCCGGTAGCGATGATGCCCGCCATTTCATCGATGAGGTGCTCGGCGGCAAACAGTTCAACACCAGTCAGATCGAGGCGACCTCGTCGACGCTCAGGATGACTGAACCGGCAATGGTGTTCACCAGCGCCGGCCGTCAGCCGGCCGGAAAGGTTCCGGACCCGGGGTTCGGGCCGATTACCCTCGAGGACCGGAACGACGGTCTGAGCTTCAGTTTCAGCACGCTCACCGAAAGTCCGGCTGACATTACGGTCCGGCGGATCGGCGGCAGGGGGACCGGGAAGGGCAAGGTTGTGGCCCGCATGACCCGGCAGCGGTCCTTCAAATGGAAAGCTTCCCGACTCACCGACGGCCGGTACCGGGTCACGGTCGGGTCGATGGGGCTTGGCGGACGCCTTGACACCCGGCGCTTCACTTTCGAGCGCAGGAATGGGCGCAACAGAGTAGTCGGATGATCGAATCGCTGCCGGTGATGATGGTTCCCGACTTCGTTCGGGAAGCGCAGTCAATACTGAGGAACGGCTCGACCTTCCAATGGTCGACGGTGACTCTGCTCGGACTCGTCGTCTACGTCTACTCGGTCGAGATAGAGCGTCGTCGCTGGGACATCGTTCTCGCCGGTCTGGCTTTTTCGATGATGGACCTTTTCAACGAGATGGTCAACTCGGCAATTTTTCATTTGAGTGACCGGGCGCCTCTCTGGACGGTGACCGGCGACACCAGTTACCTGATCTTCATCGGCTTCACGATCGAGATCCTGCTGCTCTTCGCGGTTTCCGGGGTGGCCTTCGTCAAGAACCTTCCGCAGGATCCCGGGGCAAAGATCCTCGGCCTTCCGAACCGGGTATTCCTGGTGCTGGTCTTTTCCCTGATCTGCGTTGGAATCGAGATCTTCCTGCACAGCACCGGCTACTTTCACTGGGAGTACTGGTGGTGGAACGTGCCCTTCATCCCGCTGATCGTGATTTTCGGATATGCCACCTTTTTCGCGGTCGCAGCCTGGGTTTACGACATGGGTTCGAATACGCGCAGACAACTGCGTGTGGTCGGTTCCATGGCTGCCATAAACCTGGTTCTTGGTCTCGGTCTCGGCATCGCCGGCTGGCTATAACCAGGGTTGCGCGGGAAGCGGAAGCATCGCCCCGATTGACTCGTCAGTCAATACGACGCGAATCCCGGTAAGATCGCTTGTCGCAAACTGCATCTCTGGCTCTCCACCTCAAATTCAGGAGGGCCCTCTCGCAAGACCCCCTAAGGAGGCTTCAGTTGAAGATCTGCGTCCTGGTCAAAGATGTGCCAGACGCCGCGGTACAAAAGCGCATTGATCCCGGCACCATGCGGCTCGATCGCAGCGGCGAGA
>JAGQUU010000215.1 GCA_020438345.1 Solirubrobacterales bacterium
AAGAGGTCGGCGACGTGGCGGGCGATCAGGGCGCCGGTCGCGGTCATGCCGATGTAAACCGGTCCCGGCATCGAGCGTATGCAGGCGGAGGTCTTCTCGCCCAGGGCTGTGTGGGCCTCGTCGCAGATGATCACCGAGTACGCATCGGAAACCCGCTTGGCGTTACGGACGAACCACTGGTACGTCTCGACCGTGACCGGGCCGTCGGCTTCATCTTTGCCATCGAGCAGCGGTGGCCGGAGACGGTCCTTGTATCCCCGGTCCGAAATCTCGCCAATGAACTGGTCGACCAGGTTGCGACGGTGGGTGAGAATCAGTACTCCGCCGGTGCGGGTTGCGTCGATAAAGCCAACCGCAGCCACTGTCTTGCCCGCGCCGGTCGCGTGTTCAAACCAGAAGCGGCGGGCAGCACCGGGGTCATCCGGAGCCTCTTCGACTTCGCTTTCTTCTGCCTCGCTTATCTCGGCCCCGTCAACCCAGTCGACGGGTTCCTCGTCCTCGTCGATCTCCTCGTCGAGTTCTTCCGCGTCTTGGTCCTCCTCTGACACATCAACATCAACCGGGTCCGAGGCTGGTTCCTCCGGGACAGGTTCCACCGCGGGCTCTTCTTCCAGGTCCACTTCCAGCGGTTCCTCGACTGCGTTGACCTGCTGTTCGGCCAGCAGCTCGGTCAGGGTGCCTGAAAGAGCGTCGATCTGATGGGGGTTGAGCTCCGCTCCATCCTTGAGCGTGGGGGGCTCCTGTCCGATCAGGCGTTCGAGGCCAAGCAGCAGCGAGAAGTTGCGCCGCCACTCGACCGAAGGTTCGGTCAGTCCGGCGTCGAGTTCGGCGATCGCGGCATCGAAGGCCCGACGCCGCGCGGTCCCGGGCACGAGAGCCTCGGGGCCGTCGCCATTCAGCAGCAGTGCTTCACGCGCGAATTCCGACGCGCGTTTGATGTCTTTCTTTGAGGGAGCCGCAGTAGGTGCGGGTGCTGCAGTAGTCGGGGCCAACTTAGCCTTCGCAAGTGATCCGAACCTAGCAATACAACCTGGCCCGGATGAGTAGGTGATCGAAGATCTCCGACGAAGACGCTTGACGGACTGCCGCCGGATTTCTCCGTGATCCGCGAAGTGGCGGATCGAACATCTGTATTTAATCACTGTTGCAATGAATTCGGCTTCTCACAGACGGCTTCTGGTCCTGATGCTGCTTGGCGCGGCCCTGGCGGCAGTGATCGCTACCGGTTGTGGACCTGGGGATGAAGAGGCCGTTCCAGCCCCTGACTATGCGAAAAAGCTGGCCGGTTCGCCGCCCCCTCTGGCCGATCTGCACGCCGAGTCGGACGAGCTTCTGTCGGGTGGAGTCGACGCGTTCAACGGCCAGCTTGCGGAGCTGAAGGGATTTCCGGTGGGGGTAAATGTGTGGGCTTCCTGGTGCGTCCCCTGCCGCAACGAGTTTCCGTTGTTTCAGAGTGCCTCCGCCCGGATGGGCAGAAATGTGGCGTTTCTCGGTGTGAATTCGAACGACGACGAGGATGCCGCCGCGACCTTCCTCTCGACCCACTCCGTCCCCTATCCGAGCTTTTCTGATCCGGATCAGAGCATCGCCAAGGCCGTTGGCGCGTCTCACGGAATCCCTGCCACTGCCTTCTACAACGCCGACGGCGAGCAGACGATCGTCAAACATGGAGAGTTCAGGGACCAGGCTGAACTCGACCAGTACATCCGCCAATACGCAACAGGTTCAGGCAGCAGTTGAGCCGGACCTATACGCTCGCCTGAGTGGAACTGGACGATCCGACACTCGTATTCCTCCTGCTGACCCTCGGCATGGTCGGGGTCGGGGTCGAGGCGATGACGCCAGGGGGGATCATTCCGGCCGTCCTCGGGATCATCGCCCTGGTCTTCGGAGTGATCGGCCTGGTCAACATCGGGCCGACAGCGATCGGCATCGGCCTGCTTCTGCTGGCGATTGTTCTGTTCATTGCCGCCGTGGCGTTGCGCCTCTATCGGCCGCTCTCGATGCTCGGGGTGATCTCGCTGGTCGCATCCGGGATCTGGATGTTCGACCGGCAGACCGACCCGACATCGATCATCGCGGTGACGATCGGGTCGGTGGCACTCGGGTTCTTCATGCTCTTTGTGATCGAAAGGGCCAGCCGGGTGAAGGAAGCACCGGTCCGCTACGGGCCTGAAGACCTGGTCGGCATGGAAGGTGAGGTCCGGGTGCCCCTGCGGCCGGACGGTCAGGTCTTCGTTGACGGGGCCCTGTGGCAGGCTCGACTCGCAGACCAGGACGGCCGGCTTGGTTCGGGTGAGCGGATCACGGTTACAGAAGTAAAGGGTCTGACTTTGATGGTCAGCGCCAAATCAGCTTCAACTGAAGGAGACAACTAGAGATGGCAGTACTCGGAACCCTCATCGTGATCCTCGCGATTTTCGCCCTGATTGTTCTTTTCTCGGCGATCAAGATCCTCCGCGAGTACGAACGCGGGGTGATTTTCCGTCTCGGTCGTCTGATTGACCAGAAGGGACCAGGCCTGATCCTGCTGATCCCGTTCATTGACCGCATGGTCAAGATCGACCTGCGGACAGTCACCCTGAACATTCCGCCCCAGGAAGTGATCACCCGCGACAACGTTCCCACTTCGGTCAACGCGGTCTGTTACTTCCGGGTTGTCGATCCGAACAAGGCGATCACCGACGTCGAGAACTACCTGATCGCCACTTCTCAGATTTCACAGACCTCCCTCCGTGCTGTGCTCGGCAAAGCCGAACTCGACGAGATCCTCGCTGAAAGGGAACGTCTCAACGAGTCGTTGCAGAAGATCATCGACGAGCAGACCGAGCCCTGGGGCGTCAAGGTCACCACAGTCGAAATCAAGGACGTTGAAATTCCGGAGCAGATGCAGCGGGCAATGGCCCGACAGGCAGAGGCCGAACGTGAACGCCGCGCCAAGATCATCAACTCCGAAGGCGAATACCAGGCTGCCGAGAAACTCACCGACGCCGCTGACATCATCAGCCGCAATCCGGCGTCTCTCCAGCTGCGCTACCTGCAGACCCTGCTCGAAATCAGCGGCAACCAGAACTCAACGGTGATCTTCCCGCTGCCAATGGACCTGATTTCCGCCTTCCAGCAGACCCTGGGAAGCATCGCGGATGGCGAGTCCGGCTCCAGCAGACCCTTCCGCCCGACAATCGGTGGGTCGGCCCCGGAAGATCCTCCGGCCGGCACCTGAACCAGCTGATTTGAGTTCACCTGAAGTCAGGATCGACCAGCTGACCGGGGGCCGGGTCCTGGTCGCACCCGGCAGGGCAGGCCGACCCGATGACTTCACGGCAGGTGACTGGCGGCCGTCAACCGGCGAAGGCTGTCCGTTTTGTGAAGGCAACGAGTCCGCAACGCCGCCCGAGACCGAAGCGGAACGGCCGGATTCGGGAGAGGCGAACGGACCGGGCTGGGTGAGTCGGACGGTCCCCAATCTTTACCCGGCCGTATCGCGTCCGGAGGGTGAGGCCGATGACCCGGAAGCCGTTCGCAAACTGCCGGACCGGGCCGGAGCGGAATCCAGCGCGTTTTCCAGCCCGGCGGATCCGCTGCTTGCCTCAGGTCGTGGCAGTGAACCGGACATGTTCGCCTCCCGGCCCGCAGTTGGTGCCCACGAGGTGATCATCAACTCGCCGGAACATGTGGCATCCATTGCTGATCTGGACGACGCGGCTCTCGCCGCTGCGGCAAGGGCCTGGCGCAGCCGCATGCGTGCCCATCAGGACTCTGCGTACGTTCAGCTGATTCTCAACCAGGGCCCGGCATCCGG
The DNA here is from genome assembly GCA_020438345.1 of Solirubrobacterales bacterium. Classification (GTDB taxonomy): domain Bacteria; phylum Actinomycetota; class Thermoleophilia; order Solirubrobacterales; family 70-9; genus 67-14. The sequence continues at coordinate 3,803 of JAGQUU010000215.1, forward strand.
AGCTTCGCTTGAACACAGCCACGCCCAGCTCGGAGCGATGGAGTTCGTGCCGCCGGCAGTGGCCCGCGAGCGGGAACGGGTGGGTGCCTATCGGGAACGTACCGCCGGGGCCAGTCTGCTCGGTGAGATCCTTCGGGAGGAGATCCGTCGTGGCGATCGCCTTGTGGCAATCGACGACGAAGTCGCTCTGGTCTGTCCATGGGCCTCCCGTCACCCCTATGAGATGCGGCTGATCCCCCGCCGACCGATCGCCAGGTTCGAGGAAGACGAGGGTGGTGTCGAGATGCTGGGCAGGGCGGTGCGTGCGCTGACCGGTCTTTTCGGCGACCCCTGCCAGCTCAACCTCTGGGTGCGGACAGCCCCCCGGGGGGTAGAGCATTTTCACTGGCATCTCGACCTGATCCCAAGGCTGGAACCCGCCTCGGCCTTCGAGATGGCGACCGGGGTGGACATCAATATCGTCACCCCGGAATCAGCCGCCGAAACCCTCCGTGATGCGCTGTGAGACCGGACCGATGGGCCCGTGCGAGTAGGCTCCGCCGATGCCAATAGATAACCGACCGTTTCCCCGTTTCGTCGCCGATGCTTCCCGCCACGGTATTCCGCACGGCCGTTTCGCCGAACGTCTCACGGCAGCATTCAAAGACGCCTGTGGTCAGATCGCGGACCTGCCGCAGGGAACGGTGATCCCGGACTCGTTCACCTGGTTCCCGGAACGGGCCTGGAGCGGCCGTGTCTGGATTCCCGCAGCAGGCGAAACCGAAGCGGTGATCGAAAAAGGCGGGGAGCCGGAAACGATCGAGCTCTATGGCTTTGTGAGTTTCATCCAGCCGGAAGGTGGCGACCCGGCCGACTTCAGGGCCTCGGCGGATTTCACCGACATCATCGCCGCCGACAACCCCGACTGGACCATCGATATCTCGGATGAGGTGATCGGAACCTGGCATGGAGAGGAGGGCCGGGAAGCGGCGATGACCCTGGTCTGGGGCCGTTCGCTGGTCAGGGAAGCCTTCGCGGTGACCGCGGAGCTGGATGAAGTCACGGTTGATCAGGATCCCCTGTTCGGAGAGCAGTCATCGCAGGCAGACAGGTTCACTCTGATCGCCCCGGATGCCCTGAAGAACTATGGGGACGACGCCTTTCTTGAAATCCGGCTTTGGACTTCACGCGGTAAGGAAGTGGCTCGCGAGTCCCTCTACGAGATCGAGCAACCAGTGAGTCCGGACGAGGAGTGAGTCCCGGGGAACTTGACCGGCCGGATTGCCGGGGGTTGCGGTGAAGTCCGCAGACCGGAGCCGGACTGCCAATTCTGCTTTGATCAGCGGATGAACAAGTC
>JAGQUU010000216.1 GCA_020438345.1 Solirubrobacterales bacterium
GTGACCTGCCCGAATTCGAAGGTAAACGGATCGATCTTGGAGTCGAGGCCGATCTGCCCGAGGGCGCGGAACCCAGGGTTCATGATGCCCGGGCCGATCAGCCGGACCAGGAACTGGACCAGTCCCTGCGGCCGCCGACTCTCGATGATTTCGTAAACCAGAAGCCGGTGACCGGCCAGCTCTCGGTATTCATCGAAGCAGCGCGCCGTCGCGGTGAACCGCTCGACCATGTTCTTCTGGCTGGCCCGCCCGGGCTCGGGAAGACATCACTGGCCAATATCGTCGCCGCCGAGATGGGCGTGCCATTGATCCAGACTGCCGGACCGGCACTGGAACGAAAGGGCGATGTCGCTGCATTCCTCACCTCCCTGGAGCCGGGCAGCGTTTTCTTCATCGACGAGATCCACCGGCTGGGACGAGCGGTCGAAGAGACTCTCTACCCCGCCATGGAAGACGGTGAACTTCCGGTTGTGCTCGGCCAGGGGGCCGGAGCCCAGACGGTGACTCTGCCATTGCCGCCGTTCACCTTGATCGGAGCGACGACCAGAAGTGGCCTCCTCACGACCCCGCTGCGGGACAGGTTCGGCGTTTCGCACCGGCTTGAGTACTACACGCCGGCAGACCTTTCGAAGATCGTCGTGCGTTCGGCCGGGATCCTCGGGGTGGAGATCGACGCGGGCGGGGCGTTGGCCATAGCTGAACGGTCCCGGGGGACGCCGCGTGTGGCCAACCGGCTTTTGAAGCGGGTCCGTGACTTCGCTGAAGTCAAGGGCTCAGGCGCCGTTGATGCCGAAATGGCCGGCTCGGCACTTGAGATGCTTGAGGTGGACCGGATTGGCCTGGACCGGGCTGACCGGGCATTGCTTGAGCTGATCGCAATCCGCTTTGGTGGCGGACCGGTCGGACTGTCAACGATCGCCGTGGCGATCGGTGAGGAGCAGGACACGATCGAAGATGTCCTCGAGCCCTATCTGCTCCAGATGGGTCTGCTCAAGCGAACACCAAGGGGCCGTGTGCTTACCCCGGCAGCTTTCAGTCACCTCGGCCTTCCGGTTCCTTCCGGCCACCAGTCTCTTTTCTGAGGCTGAGCCCCTAGACCGCCGCTGACCCCCGGGCGTTTCGGTCATGCATGAATTTGGCGAACAGTCCGCCGGTGATGAACATGAACGCCGAGTAGACCGCCGCCGGGATCATCAACGCGTCAACATCGAGCATGCCGGCGATTGCGATCGCCACGGTTGCGTTGTGGACGCCCAGCTCGAGGGCGATCGCGGTCGCCTGACGGTCGCTGAGTCTGGCCCCACGGGAGATCGTGAAGCTGATCGTCATCGCCAGGAGATTCAGGCTGAGAGCGGCCAGCGCGACCTTGGTGAAGTTGTCCCGGATCAGATCGAACTCTGAAATCACCGCCGCGACCACGACAAGTACAAACAGAGCAAGCGAAACAGGGGAGAGGCGGTCCTTCAGGGCATCGGCCCGCACACCCATGCGCTCGTGGACCCAGAGTCCGATAGAGAGAGGCAGGACGGTGATCATGAACGTTCGCAACGCGACCGCCGGCATGTTGATCTCATCGAGGTCGCCGACTGTTCCGAACCGGTCAGTGGCAAGGCTGAGATAGATCGGGATGGTCAGGATCGCAACCACCGAGGAGACAGCGGTCATGGTCACCGACAGCGCAGTTTCACCTTTCGCCAGGTGAGTGAACATGTTGGCCAGTGTGCCACCGGGTGTTGCCCCCAACAGCACGAGACCGACCGCCATTTCAGTGCTGAGATTGAAAATCTCCGCCAGGGCGAAGGCCAGAAATGGCGAGATCAGGAGGAGGTTCACAAGTCCGATCGCCACGCCCCGGGGTATTACGAGTACCCGTTTGAAGTCGTCCAGGGTCAGTCCGAGACCCAATGTGAACATGATGACGGCCAGCGCCAGGGGCAGCACGACAGTGGTGATCAAAACGGTTCTCCCTCGTTGATCTCGTCCCCGCAAGAGGGAACCTTCGGTGGCACCATAAGGGAAGCGAGCAAGGGACGCCGGAGGCGCCGCGCAGGTACGCTTCCCACCGATGCCTTTCTTCATCTGCCCCAACTGCGGCAACCGCGAAACCAGCGGCGACCGCACCGCCGGTTTCAGTCCACGCCCAAAGGGATGTTCAAAGTGCGGGTTCGGCTTCGTTTTCGAACTGCTGGACGACTACTATCCGGCTCCGAACGCTGCTTTTTTCGTCTGTGACCAGGAGGGACGGGTAATAGATGCTGGCCGGGGCAGCTATGAACTCACCGGTCTCACCGATGAAGACGTGATCGGGCGTCCGGTGCGCGACGTGCTCGGTCTCGCCTGGGTCGATACCGGTGACGGAGGCCCGACCGCCGACACAAACGGTGATGGTGAAACGGA
>JAGQUU010000217.1 GCA_020438345.1 Solirubrobacterales bacterium
CGATGGCCTCGTGGGTCCGGAGACGACCGTCGAGATCGGTGTTCAGGCTTGTGCGGGACTCGAGTACGCGCACCGCCACGGGATCATCCACCGGGATGTGAAACCGGGCAACCTCATGGTTGTGGGCGGACCTGTCGGTGGCGGTGAGATGACCTGCAAACTGACCGATTTCGGAATTGCGCGCGCCGCCGAACAGACCCGAATCACCCAGGTCGGGTCGGTGGTCGGGACTGCCGCCTACCTTGCCCCGGAGCAGGTTCGCGGAGAGGAGGCAACACCCTCAACCGATGTCTACGCCCTGGGCGTCGTGCTGTATCAGTTCCTGACCGGGCGCCTGCCCTATGAAGGGTCATCCCTGGCTGAACTCGCGGTCAGGCAGCAGAACGAGAAGCCGCTGCCACCGATGACCTATAACGCTGACGTCCCTGAAACGGTCAGTGCCGCCGTGATGCGGGCCCTCGAAGGTGACAAGTCCTACCGGTTCAACACGGCAGCCGCCCTTTCCGACGGGCTCCAGCGCGGCCTGCGCGGCGAGGATGTCACTCTCCAGATGGACGAAGACCCCCCTACTCCGCGTGAGTTCCCTCAGGCAGAGACGGCAACCCGGCCACTGGAGAGGACTGCGCGCACGGCCCATCGGCCGGCCCCGCCCCCGCCCCGCTACACGCTGCCACCAGCCACCAGCCGAAGCAGGCCGAAGAAGCGTGGCTTCTTCCGTTCTGCCCTGCGCTTCATTTTCGGCATGCTCGCACTCGTGCTGATCGCGGCGGCAGTCGCGTTCACCGTGATTGCTCTAACCGACAGGGCCGCCAGCGTCAAGGTGCGGGACTGGGCCGGCAACTCGGTCGAAAAGCTGACCGACGAGTTGAAGCAACAGGTGAGGGACAACACCCAGTGACCGGCCAGACAGGGTCCGGGTCTATTTGACTTCGGTCTTCACGGTTCGCATGATCCCGGCAGCGAGGAACACTGCCAGCCATGCAACCAGCACCAGCGCCGAAACCAGCACATCGTGCTTTGCCGCCTGGTCAAACAGACCGGTCTCCTGCTGACGGATCGCGAGGTCCACGTCATTGAGGGCGACACCGACGGTGTAATCGCCGACCGTCGGAATCAGGGAAAGAAGGCCGTCAATCACGAAGTAGAAGACGAAAGTCAGGGTCAGACCACCAGCCATCGAACGTGTGAGCAGAGTCAGTGAAATCGCGCTTACCGCATAGGAGATGTTGAAAACGAGGGAAGACGCGAGCATCCGCGGGACAAACGAGAAATCGATCGAAGTGTCGTGGCCGGAACCGGCAAGGGAGTAGATGAAAACTCCCAGGAGAGTCAAAACCGTAGTGACGGTGACAATGGTGACCAGCAGCGCTGCCAGCTTGACCAGGATCAGACGCACCCTTCGCGGGTCAGCCGAGAGCACGCGACGTAGTGTGTTCTGGCCAAACTCGACCCCGGCGATCCAGGAACCCAGCACGATCGAACAGATCATCGTCGGCAGGCCGATCGCCAGGTCCAGCACCGCGTTGTCCTCCCCGACCCCCCAGATCACCGAAGCGGCGATCCCGCAGACGAAGAAGGCGAGCAGCGTGATACCGGCCCACATCGGGGTCGGCATCGAGCGGATTTTCAGGAACTCAGCCCGCATCGCCGGCTCCGTCCGTGAGAGAAAGGAAGACACGCTCGAGGTCCTGCCGCTCCCGCATCAGTCCCCGCAGCCAGATCCCTGATTCGGCCAGGATCCGGGTGATTTCGGAGTCATCTTCGATGTCCCCGCGGGCAACCAGGCTGCCTTCGCCCCGGTTTTCAACTTCAAGGCCGAAAGCGGCAAGCGCGTTGACCGCCGCCTCTGCCTGGGAGATCCGCACGTAAACCCTGTAGCCCTCACCGCCGCCGGTCGAGTTGAGGATCTCCTCCATCGTGCCGTTGGCGACCAGCCTGCCCTCCTTGATGATGGTGGCGCGGTCGCACATCAGTTCAACTTCGGAAAGCAGATGCGACGAAACCAGAACGGTTGTCCCGCGCTCCGGCAAACGCTTGATAAGTTCGCGAATCTCGACTATTCCCGAGGGATCGAGCCCGTTGGTCGGCTCGTCGAGGATCACCAGCCGGGGATCGTTCAGCAAAGCCAGCGCCAGGCCGAGTCGCTGTTTCATACCAAGCGAGAAGCCGCGCGCGTTCGTGTCGGCCCGGTCACTGAGCCCGACCAGTTCGAGCAGCTCCCCGATCTCCGTGTCGGCGTCACGCATGCCGAGGGTCGCGGCCTGTATCTCCATGTTCTGGCGGGCAGTGGCTCTGCCGTAGAGCGCCGGGCCCTCGATCAGGGAGCCGGTCTGGCGTACCGCCTCGGTGAATCCGGGGGCGCCCGGAGCGACTCCGAGCAAGTCAACCGAACCCTGGTTCTTGCCGGTCAGCCCGAGCAGTATCCGGATCGCCGTCGTCTTGCCGGATCCGTTCGGTCCCAGCAAGCCACAGACGGTGCCTTCCGGGACTTCGAGAGAGAGACCGTCGAGCGCGACATTGCTGCCGAACCGTTTGGTCACCCCGTCGAGCCTGAGCAGAGCTTCACTCATAGCGGGGCAGACTACCGGCCCGGGAGGAGCGGCCGGAACCGGAGCGCTCAGCCGGCATCCCAGGGGGCGGCGCCGGCCAGAATCCGCTCGCTGTATCCGGCGTATCTCCCGTCTGAGATCGCTTCGCGCGCGCCGCGCATCAGTCGTTCCATATAGGTCAGGTTGTGGTCAACCATCAACCGCACCGCGGTCAACTCTTCGGACCGTGAAATGTAGTTGAGGTAGTCACGGTCGTAACTGGCGCAGGCGGTGCAGGGACAGCCAGCTACCAGAGGTTCACGGTTGCCGATTTCCCTCGGTTTGCGGACGTCGATCCGGAACCGCTTGTCCGGCAACGGGGCCAGAGCCATCCCGTGGCGTGCAAGCCGGGTCGGCACCGCGCAGTCGAAAACATCCAGGCCCATGGCCACCCCACGCATCAAATCGTCGACTTCACCGATGCCCAGGAGGTGTTTGGGCGCCTCAACCGGGAGGTTGGGCACCGTGTAGCCAAGCACTTCCGCCATCTCTTCCTTGTCGCGACCGAGTGTGCCGCCGATCGAGATACCGTCAACACCCGAAGCCGAGACCGCCTCGCAGGATTCCTTCCTCAGGTCGGCATGGGTGCCTCCCTGGATTATCCCGAAGACTGCCTGGCCGGCGGGACCATTCGACTCATGCCAGTCGAGACAGCGCTGAAGCCAGCGATGAGTCCTTTCGGTTGAACGGGCGGTGTATTCACGGTCAGCATGGAAGGGAGTGCATTCGTCGAAGACGAGAGCGATGTCGGAGCCCAGAGCGGCCTGGACGCGCATCGATTCCTCCGGTGAGAGCATCAGCTCCGAACCATCCTTGTAGGAACGGAACCGGACGCCTTTCTCCTCGATACCGAGGGTCTTGGCCAGCCCGTACATCTTGCGTCCCGATCCCTTGATCTCCTCCGCTACGCCACCGTGGGCGAGCGAAAAAACCTGAAAGCCGCCCGAATCGGTAATGATCGCCTTCTCCCAGCCCATGAACTTGTGCAGCCCTCCGGCTTCCGCGATCCGTTCCGGTCCCGGTGCGACCAGCAGATGGTAGGTGTTGCCGAGCACCATCTCGTACCCCATTCCTTCTACTTCCCGGGATGACATCCCCCGGACCGATCCCTTGGTCGCGAGGGGGATGAATGCCGGCGTCTCCACCGGGCCATGAGGGGTCCTGAGGGTGCCGCGGCGGGCATCGCCGTCACGTGCGTGGATCTCGAAGCTCAGCCGGGCCGGGTCGTGACGCATCGGGCCACCTTATCCAGCCAAAGGAGGGCCAGGGATCTCGGTGATCCTGGCCGGCATTTCCACGGCCATTCGGGAAAGATCCCGGCCAGTTGCCGGTGTTGGGCCATGGCCAGCATGCCGGTGTCGGGTCAGGGCCAGTTTGCCGGTGTTGGGGTCAGGCAGGCCGGATCAGGCTGTGCCCGGTCATCTCGACGGGCTGTTCGATGCCGAGCATCTCGAGGATGGTCGGGGCGACGTCAGCGAGGATCCCGCCATCATCGAGAGTGAATCCCTCGGCCGTGACGATCACCGGCACGGGATTCAGGGAATGCGCCGTGTTCGGCGAACCATCGGGCTCCAGCATGTTGTCGGCGTTGCCGTGATCAGCAGTGATCAGACAGGCACCTCCGGATGCGAGCACTGTTTCGACTACCTCTCCCAGACAGGCGTCGACCGCCTCGATCGCCTTCACCGCGGCCGGGATCACGCCAGTGTGGCCAACCATGTCGGGATTCGCGAAATTGATGATTCCGAACCTCGGTTCGTCTTCGTGCCAGCCGGCGATGAAAGCATCGGCCGCCTGCCTGGCGCTCATCTCCGGTTTGAAGTCATACGTGGGGACGTCCCGCGGTGACTCGACCAGGCGCCGGTCCTCACCCTCCCACTCCTGTTCACGGCCACCGTTGAAGAAGTAGGTGACATGCGGATACTTCTCGGTTTCAGCGACATGAAGCTGCCTGCCACCGTCATCCGAGATCACCTGGGCCAACGTCACCTTCGGCCGGTCCTCGGGAAACGCCACGGGATAGTCCCATCCCTCCCGGTAGGAGGTCATGGTGGTCAGATCGAGCAGCGGCCCACCGGAGCGGACAAAACCATCGAACCCGGAGTCTGCTAGCGCTAATGTCAGCTCCCTCGCCCGGTCGGGACGGAAGTTGATGAAAATCGCGGTGTCGCCTTCATGTGCCCCGTCGTAGCCGGCTATGACCGTTGGCTTGATGAACTCGTCGGTGAGCTCGGCCGCGTAGGAATCGGCGATTGCCTCGCCTGCCGTGGCTGCCGCCGGGCCGGCCCCGTGGACCATCGCGTCATAGGCCAGTTTGACCCGGTCCCAGCGGGTGTCGCGATCCATCGCGTAATAGCGGCCGCTGACCGTGCCGACACGACCGGCCGAGCGCAACCACCGTTCCAGCTCGTCAACGTACTTCGCGCCGCCATGCGGCAGGGTGTCGCGGCCATCAGTGATCGCATGGAAGATCACATCCGGCACCCCCTCCTGGGAGGCAAGCTCGACGCAGGCTTCGAGGTGCTCCCAACCGGAATGAACGCCACCATCCGAGACCAGCCCGATCAGGTGAAGCCGGCCGTTGCCGTTGACCGCCTTCCGGCAGGCCTCGACCAGGGCTTCGTTGTCAAAGAAGGATCCGTCGGCGACCGCCGTGTCGATTCTGGCCAGGTCCTGTTTGACGATGGCTCCGGCACCGAGATTCAGATGGCCGACCTCGGAATTGCCCATCTGGCCTTCCGGCAGGCCCACATCGGGGCCCTGGGCGCTGAGTGTGCTCGACGGGTATTTCTCCCGGAGCTGGTCGAAGTTCGGGGTTTCAGCCAGCGATATCGCATTGCCCGGACCATCCGGTGCGAGGCCCCAGCCGTCGAGGATGATGAGTGCTGCTGAAGGTACCGGCAGGTTCGCCATGTGATGCGCTTCCCTAACCAGCGCTGGAGGCGGCAACGATCGCCCCGAAATCAGCCGGATCAAGCGCGGCACCGCCGACCAGGGCCCCGTCGATGTCTGGCAGGGCCATCAGTTCTCCGGCATTGTCGGGCTTGACCGAACCCCCGTAGAGGATGCGGACCTGCCCGGCCCTTTCGCTATCCCGGGTACGCAGCAGGTTACGGATGAATTCGCAGGCTTCCTGGGCCTGTTCCGGGGTCGCCACAAGACCTGTTCCGATTGCCCAGACCGGTTCATATGCGATCACCACCTTGCCGAGATCATCGCTGTGCACCTCGGCCAGATCGGTCAGGACCTGATGTGAAAGCACAGCCTCGGTGTCATTCGATTCACGTTCGGCCCGGGATTCCCCAACGCAGAGAATCGGCTCGAGACCGGCTTCGATCGCCTTCGGAACCTTCAGGGCCAGCGACTCGTCGCTCTCACCGAAAAACTGGCGCCGCTCGGAATGGCCGAGGACGGCCCCGTCAACTCCAATGTCAAGCAACATCGGGGCTGAAACCTCGCCGGTGAACGCGCCGGAGTCCTCGTAGAACATGTTCTGCGCGGCAACCCGGACCGGAGTACCGGCGCAACGCCCGGCGACACGTTCCAAGGCGAGCCACGGGGGACAGAGGACGACTTCGGGTCCATCAGCGCTCTGCGACGGCAGGAACGAATCCAGAAACTCGTCCGCCTCGGAAGCTGTCTTGTTCATTTTCCAGTTGGCGGCTACGTACGGTCGGCGGCTCATCTTCTGCCTCTCTCGTTCAATCAGTTGTCGTTCAGTGCGGTAACGCCAGGAAGGGGTTTGCCCTCAAGCAATTCCAGTGACGCTCCGCCTCCGGTTGAGACCCAGTCCACGTCATCGGTCAGGCCGAACTTGACCAGGGCAGCGACCGAATCGCCACCACCGACCAGGGTGAATCCGGGAGCGGATGCCACCGCCTCAGCCACGGTCCGGGTCCCGGCGGCGAACGGGTCGAGTTCAAAAGCACCCATAGGTCCGTTCCAGAGCACAGTGCCGGCCGACTTGATCCTTGTGGCGTAGTCCCGGGCTGATTCCGGGCCAATATCCAGTCCCATCCAGCCGTCAGGCACATCGACACTGCCAGAGGCCATGGTCTCAGTCCCGGCAGAGAACTCACGGCCGAGGGCGAGGTCGGTTGGAAGAACCAGGTCGCAACTACCTGCGGCAGCCTTGGCCAGGGCCTCCCGGGCCAGAGGGATGTCATCGTCCTGGCACAGCGAATGCCCGATCGAATGCCCCTCGGCCTTGTAAAAGGGAAAACACATGGCCCCGCCGATCAGAATCTGGTCGGCGACTTCAAGGAAGCGGTCGATCACACCTACCTTGTCTGAAACCTTGGATCCACCAAGCACCACAACCAGAGGCCGGGTCGGGCTGGCCGCGACCGAAGTCAGATTCTCAACTTCCTTCTCCAGAAGGAGCCCGGCGTAGGCCGGCAGGATTTCCGCGACGCCGGCGGTACTGGCATGTGCCCGATGCGCTGCGCCGAATGCGTCGTTCACGTAAACCTCGGCCAGGTCCGCCAGGTCCGCCGCCAGATCCGGACTGTTTTCGGTTTCGCCTGACTCATACCGGGTGTTTTCAAGCAACAGGATCTGGCCTGGTTCAAGCGCCTCGGCCTTTGTCCGTGAGTCCTCGCCAGCGACATCGGTGGCTATCGCAACCGGTTTGCCGGTCAGCTCCGCCAGCCGTCTGCCCGCCGGGGCCAGGGACATTTCCGGAACGACCTGCCCTTTCGGGCGGCCGAGATGAGAGCAGAGAATGACCTTCGCGCCCGCTCCGGTCAGGTACTCGATGGTCGGCAGGGCGGCCCTGATTCGGGTGTCATCGGTGACCTGGTCCCCGTCCAGGGGGACGTTGAAGTCAACCCGGACCAGGACCCGCTTGCCACCGACATCGGCGTCCGTGACAGACGCCTTGCCGAAAGCCATGCTCTGCTCCTCGTTCCGGGTGCCTAAAGGACCTTGCCCAGAAGCTCGACGCAGCGGTTCGAGTAGCCCCACTCGTTGTCGTACCAGGAGACGGCCTTGATCAGCTTGCCGTCACCGATCGCCTGGGTGCAATCGGCGTCGAAGATCGACGAATGCGGGTCACCGACGATGTCGCTGGAGACGATCGGGGCTTCCGTGTAGGCGAGGATGCCCTTGAGCGGGCCTTCTGCCGCCGCCTTGACCGCGGCGTTGACTTCCTCGACCGAAGTGGCCTTCGAGGGGGTGAAAGTCAGATCGACAACCGAACCGGTGATCACGGGGGCGCGAACCGCGAAGCCATTCAGCTTGCCGGCAAGTTCCGGAAGGACCAGGCCGACTGCCTTGGCGGCACCCGTGGTAGTCGGGATCAGGTTTGTTGCGGCGGCGCGGGCCCGGCGCAGGTCGCCATGCGGCATGTCCTGGAGGCGCTGGTCCGAGGTGTAAGCGTGAATCGTGGTCATCAGCCCGTACTCGATACCTACCGCATCATTGATCGCCTTGGCGAACGGAGCGAGGCAGTTTGTGGTGCAGGACGCGTTCGAGATGATGTTGTGGTTCTCGGGGTCGTAATCCTCGAAGTTGACGCCGAGAGCGACGGTCACGTCCGGGTCGCTGGCGGGGGCCGAGATTATGACCTTCTTCGCGCCTGCGGCCAGATGTTTGGCGGCATCGTCACGCTTCGTGAAGAAGCCGGTCGATTCGAGCACGACATCGACCCCGAGGTCACCCCAGGGCAGGTCGGCGGGATCCCGCTCGGCGAGGACCTTGATCTCCCTGCCGTCAACGATGATCGAACCTTCACCGGCTTCAACGTCAACATCGAAGCGGCCGAGGATCGAGTCGTACTTGAGCAGATGAGCGAGAGTCCCGGTGTCTACCAGGTCGTTGATTGCGACGATGTCGAGATCGGCACCAGCGTCATGCGCTGCGCGGAAGACGTTCCGACCGATTCGACCGAAACCGTTGATTGCCACCTTGACGCTCATTCGCTACCGCCTCCTGGGAAAACTGGGTTGGAAACACTCTGATTGCAACCCGATTCTACGGTCCCAAACGTCCAGATGCCGCCCGCCCCCCGCCGCGTCACCGTCAACTGGCCGCCGCAGATACCTGTCGCCGTTGGGGCTCAGTCCTGGCTGACGGTGACTTCGATGTCATGGCCGTCCGGATCACGAAGAAAGGCGGAGTAGGAGCCTGACCCGTGGGCGCTGGTCTCGCCGGGCCGGGCGACGTTGGATCCGCCCGAGCCGGTGCCGCCCTCCCAGGCTGCCTTGACCGCGGCGATACCGGGGGCGCCGAGACTGACCATGGTGCCCTCTGACCGGACTGACGTGCGTTCGGTGATGAACAGGATCGGCCGGGAGATTCCGTAACCGATCGCATTCGTCTCGTTGACGTGGCGTCGCCAGCCCAGCGGTGAGAGGAGTGCGTCGTAGAACGCGGCGGCCCGAGCAAGATCGGACACTTCGAAAACGATGTGGTGAATCACGTTGTGCAGGCTATTCGAGTTTCGGCAGGACAGGTTCCCGACCATCGTGATAGTTGCTTGAGAACAGCCTTCTAGTTTCGCGGCGTCCAACGGAAATAGCGGAGTGCGATCACCAGTCCGGCGAGGCCCCATACCGCGACCGTCGCGAGCTCACCCCATTCAAATCCGGCCCCGATCGTATTCGGGCTGTAAGCGCTGAAGAAAGCTTCGAAGAAGCCACGAACCGGAAAGAAGTCGGCAATTGAAAGAACTCCCTCCGGGATTTCACTTTCGGGGATGAAGATGCCGGAAAGGAAGTAAAGCGGCAAAGTAATTGCGTTGGTGATCGCTGAAGCGGCTTCACGGGATGGGACCATCACGGTAATCGCCAGGCCGAGGCAGCAGAACGCCGCGGCTCCGACGATCAGAGTGACGGCGACGGCCGGGGCGCGCTCCCAGGGGATCGGCGCGTCGTAAAGCAGCTTGCCGATCAGGGTGACGACGACCAGCATGATCGTGGAAATCACAATCGAATTGCCGACCCGGCCGGCGATGAACACCCAGGGCGGCATCGGCGTCCCCCTGCCGCGTTTGAGCAGACCTTCCTCGCGGGCGATGGTCACGTTCATTGCGAGGTTGACCATGGTCGCCGAGATCACTGCCAGCGTCACGATCGCCGGGATGTAGTAGGTGGTGATCTTGACCCCATCAACTTCGTCAATCCGGTCATTGCCGAAAATCGTTGCGAAGATCAAGAGGAAAAGCACCGGCAACAGCGCTGTGAAGAAAACCGAGGCAGGGTTCCGCCAGAACACCTTCTGGGCGAAGCGGAACTCGTGCAGGGCAAGCGAAAGCCCTCTCATGATTCAGTCAGTTCCAGGTAGACATCCTCGAGACTCGGCCGGCGCACTTCCAGCTGTTCAAGCTCGAAACCCTGCTCTATTGCCCAACCGGTCAACCGGTTGAGTTCGGCAACCGGGTCGCGGCTGCTGATTCGAACTGTCTGCTCGCCGGAACCGGTCTCGCCGCCTATCTGAACGACGCCCGGATCGGGCATGTCCGGCAGGACTGCCCCTACCGGCAAAACAAAGCTGATTGTGGTCGGCAGCTGGTCCCGGTCACCGAGATTGTCTGGCGTATCGAGAGCCACGATGCGACCATCGCTGATGATCGCTACCCGGTCGGCCAGGACCTGGGCTTCCTCCATGTAATGAGTGGTCAGGAGAACGGTCTTGCCGAGGTCCCGAAGCCCGGCGATCATCTCCCAGGCCTGTCGGCGGGCCGAAGGGTCGAACCCGGTGGTCGGTTCATCAAGGAAAAGCAGCTCGGGATCGCCGATCAGAGCGATGCCAACATCAAGTCGGCGCTGCTGGCCGCCCGAGAGCTTGCGTGCCCTGGTCCCGGCCTGTTCCTGGAGGCCGACCAGCTCGATCACTTCGTCAACCCTGCGGGGGTTCCGGTAATAGCCGGCGTATTGCTGAAGGGATTCCTCCACGCTGAGGACCGGCTCGAGCGTGGTGTTCTGAAGGACGATGCCGATCTTTTCGCGCCAGGTGGACGTTGGAAAGGCGGGGTCCACCCCGAGAACGCTTACCTCACCGGCATCACGATCGCGATACCCCTCGAGGATCTCGACGGTGGTCGTCTTGCCTGCCCCGTTCGGACCGAGCACGGCGAACACCTCCTCGCGGGCTACCTCGAGGTCGATGCCTTTGACTGCTTCGAGCCCGTCATAGGACTTGCGCAGGCCGCTGATTGAGATGACCGGTTCTGACAAGACAATCGATCCTACGGGGCGGGAGACATTCAGGGAATGTCGCGGTGGGTCACCCGCAATGCGACATCGCTGCGGCCTGTGAAGTCCCGCCAGATCCGCTCGGCGACAGTTACCGAACGATGGCGGCCACCGGTGCAGCCGATCGCGATCGTCAGATGGCTCTTGCCTTCCGCCACGTAGGCCGGAATCAGGAACTCGAGGAGCGGAAGCAGACGGCCGTAGAACTCACCTGCGACCGTGCCCGCTTCGACGAAGTCACGGACTTCCTGATCAAGGCCTGTCAGTGGTCTCAGCTCATCGACATAATGCGGATTCGGCAGGAAACGGACATCGAGGGTAATGTCGGCATCCCGGGGCGGGCCGTTCTTGAAACCGAAGGTAAGCAGGTTGACCGCCATCCGTCCGCCGGGGTCGGTTTCTATCAGCTGCTCCGAGATCCTCCGTCGCAAAGTGGCGGCGGTTTCACCGGAGGTATCGATCACGGCATCGGCCCGGGCCCTGAGCGGAGCAAGGATCTCCCGCTCTCGTTCTATGCCTTCGATAATCCGCCCTTCGGGAGCCGAGGGATGACGACGGCGGGTCTCCTTGTAACGGTCCGTGAGGATTTCGTCATGAGCTTCGAGAAAAACCAGTTTTGCCTGGATCCCGTCACCTTCGAGATCATCAAGGACCTGATTCAACTGCTCGAAATATTCGCCCCCGCGCGCGTCCGAGACCACGGCGGCCCGCTCCACGCTGCTGCCGGGTAACCGGAAGAGCTCCCCGAGGGCCCCGATCATCTGCGGCGGCAGATTGTCGACGCAGAAGTAGCGGGCATCTTCAAAGGCGGCGATGGCCTCTGATTTGCCCGCCCCCGACAACCCGGTGATTACCACCAGGTCCACCGGCTCTGATTCCGCGCTCTCCCCCGGTTCTTGTGCCGACCGTGAAATTGGACTATCCGATCCTGTTCAGCTGTTCGTGAATCTCCCGCGCCACCTTACCGGGCAGCCCGGGCACGGCTTCGATCTCTTCCCGGCTTGCCCCGAGCAGCCGGTCGGGGGAACCGAAATGTTTCATCAGCAACCGCTTCCGGGTGGGCCCCACGCCCCGGATCCTGTCCAGGACCGAGCTGGTCATCGCCTTGTCGCGACGACCCCGGTGGTGAGTGATCGCGAATCGGTGGGCCTCGTCCCGGACTCGCTGGAGCAGCATGTTCGCCTCGGAATCGGCATTCAGCTCCAGCGGCCGGGAGCTGCCCGGAGTGAAAATTTCCTCCTCGCGTTTGGCGAGACTCACCACGGTCACGCCGAGTTCGATGAATTCCTCCAGGGCTCTGACTCCAGCGGCCAGTTGCCCTTTGCCACCGTCGATCATGATCACCGAAGGCAGCGAGGCAAAGCTCTCGTCGCGATCCCGGTCATGCGGTGAAAGATCAGCCTGCTGGCGGTATTGGCCGATTCGCCGGCCGAGCACTTCTTCCATCGAAGCGAAGTCGTCCGGGCCGTCATGCCCCTCTTTGCCTTGAACCCGGAAGCGCCGGTAGTCAGCCTTTTTCGGCTTTCCGCCCTCAAAAACGACCATCGAAGCGACGGTGTGTTCTCCACCGAGGTTGGAAATGTCGAAACCCTCGATCCTTACCGGCAGCTCTTCCATCCCGAGGGCGCTACCGAGCTGGTCCAGCGCTTCGACCCGCCGTTGCTGGCGGTGTTCACTCCGGAGGCGGTCCTGGTCGAGGGCCAGCAGGGCGTTCCGTTCCGCCATCTCTCTCAGGCGACGGGTGTCGCCGCGCTCGGCGATTCTCACTTCGACCCCGTTGCCGGACCGCCGACCAGCCAGGAACAGTTCGATTTCCCCGACCAGGCCGGACATGTATGGGCCGAGGACGATCCGTTTGGGAACGGCCGGGGAAGCGCCGTAGTAATGCTCGATGAACTCTGCGGTTACCTCGTCCAGCCCGCGGCCGGAGGGATTTTCAAGATAGAAGGACTGGCGTTCGGCGAGGATTCCGTCCCGGACCTGGAACACCTGCGCGTTGGCGTCGGTTCCTTCCGCTGCAACACCGATCAGGTCCGCTGTGCCGACCTTTGAACCGGAAATTCGCTGGCGTTCGAAAAGGGAGCGGACCGACGCCAGCCGGTCACGGAACACCGCTGCCGCCTCGAAATCCTGTCTGGCGGCGGCTTCTTTCATCTCTGATTCGAGGTCACGCTCGATCTGGTCGTAGCGTCCGGAGAGGAAATCGATGATCCGGTCGATGTTGTTGCGGTAGTCCTCGCGGCTGATGTAGTCCACACAGGGCGCCCCGCAGCGCTTTATGAAGTAGTCAAGGCAGGGGCTTCCCGAACGCCGGCCCGGTTCACTGCCCTCACAGGTCCGGTACTGAAAGAGCTTGCCGAGCAGGTCGAGAGTGTCACGTACCCGTCGGGCTGAAGAGAAAGGACCAAAGTATGCGCGTCCGGACCGGTGGCGTTCCCTTGTGAAATACACGCGGGGATAGTCCTCATCGAGACTCACTGCGACATACGGATACGACTTGTCGTCGCGGAGCTTGACGTTGAAGCGAGGCCGGTATCGCTTGATGAAGCTCTGTTCCGCTATCAGTGCTTCAGACTCGGATTCGGTGACCAGAAACTCGATCTGCTCGATCAGCCTGGTCATCTCCGCATTTCCACCGCTGAAGTGTGAGGCGACCCTTTTGCGGATCGAGATCGCCTTGCCCACGTAGATCACGTCATCGTCGCGGTTCCTGAAAAGGTAGACACCGGGCGCGTCTGGCAGGGACCTGCGCTCGGCCACGATCCGGGCTTCCCGGCCAGCGGCCTGGTTGTTCATCCCGGGTTCGTCCCCGGTTTCCTGGTCTGTTGCCGGATCGGCCACCACCGAAGCGTAGAACCCGCGGGCCTTCGAGTACGCTGGCACCACAAATGTCAGCAGAAAAACTCACTCCACCCGAACTCAAGACCATCCAGATAGAGATCGACGGCAACATCGGAACCGTGACTCTGAATCGCCCCGAAACTTTCAACGCGATGAGCCCGGATCTGATCGCGGACATGGTCGTTGCCTTCGCCTGGCTGGCCGACGAAGCACCGCTCCGGGGCCTGATCGTGACCGGTACAGGCGCGGCCTTCTGCGCCGGCGGCGACCTGAACTGGTTCAAGTCCGGCATGGAAGACGACAGCATTGACATCGTCGCCAATGTCCGTCGTGGGGCCGATGTGCTCCACCAGGCAATCGTTGACCTCCAGCGGATCCCCTACCCGGTGATCGCCGCCCTGAACGGCCCGACCGCCGGTGCCGGCTTTTCACTCGCCCTGGCCTGCGACATCCGGATCTGTTCGGAAAGTGCCTTCCTCGCCTGTGCTTACGGCCGGATCGGAGTTTCTCCCGACGGCGGCATGACCTACTTCCTGCCGCGGGTGGTCGGTCCCTCAAGAGCAATCGAGATCCTTCTCAACGACCCAAACCTGACTCCTGCTGATGCCCTGGCGGAGGGGCTCGTCTCCGAAGTCGTCGCTCCGGAAGACCTGCTCGACCGGGCCCGGGCCAAGGCGGACAAGCTGGCCACCAAGTCCCCTTACTACCAGCGGATGGCCAAGAAGCTGGTCCACCAGAGCCTCGACAACAGCCTGACCGAACAACTTGAGCTGGAACGCCACAGCATCGCCGAGGGCATGGGAACCAGGGATGCGATGAACGCTGTCGGGGCGTTCCTCTCCGGCGGTAAAGCCGAGTTCAAAGGCGAGTAGCCGGGCGGATGCAGGCCACGCAACTGGGCGCTGCGTCAGGACTTCAGGAGCCGGGTGACGCTTTCACCCACGCAGCATGGCTTTTCACCGACGGTACCGTCAGCTGCCTGGACTTGAACCGTGAACTTCGTGACGACTTCCAGCCAGCCGTTGCCCAGATCATTGGCCTCGCTCATTTCAGCCAGAGCACGCACCTTTGAACCAACCGGGACCGGCGAGGGGAACCGGACCCTGTTCCAGCCATAGTTCACCCCCAGCGAGAAGCCGTCCCGCACTTCAACCAGATCGAGGCGAAACCCGTCAATCATCGAGAGAGTCAGGTTGCCATGGGCGATCGTTGAGCCGAAAGGACTCTCGGTCTGTGAACGTTCGACATCCACATGTATCCACTGATGGTCCCCTGAGAGGTCAGCGAAGGTGTCGATCATCTCCTGGGTGACCTCACGCCAACCGGTTGGACCAACCTGTCGGCCGACCAGCTCTTGAACCTGCTGCGGATCTTCAATCACGAGTGTTTCCATGCCGCAACAGTACCCGGGTTCGGCGCGGAAAAGATCGGGATCTCGTGCCCGATGACCCGCAATTCGTGGTCTATTTCACGAGCTCGATGCTCATTCCGATCGGAGCGATTGCGCCCATGCCGCCGAGCATGCCCAGGATCTTGGCGACATAGGCCTGGGTTTCCGGGTAGTCCGGAATGCAGTTGCAGGAGCCGACCGCTCCCGGGCCGGCGTTGTACGCGGCGAGGGCCAGGGCGGGTGATCCGAACTGCTCAAGCAGGTCGCTCATCAGATGGGCCTGGGCCATTATCGCGGCAGCCGGATCGAATGGGTCTTCCAGCCCGTACTCGGCTGCGGCGGCCGGGGTGAAGGCGGCAATCCCGAATGCGATCCCGTTACCGGCATTGGGGTCGAAGCTCGATTCCGCAAAGAGCTGGGCGGCCAGCAGCGCCGCAGAGACGTTCCATTTCATCGCTGCCCTGAGAACCAGTGGCCGGACCCAGGAAGGTGTGAAGGAAGGCACGGACTGCGAAAGCGCCTCGGAACGATCCCCACCGTCCATTCCAATCGAGTTGCCTTCCTCCGAGCAAGGTGGGGGTCCTGCTTCAAAGCCGTAATGCCAGGCTTCCCATGAATAGCGTTGGACAAAGCCGAAGCGACCGGCATTGGAGGCAAGCCAGCCGTAAACCGCGGGAGGACCGAGGTCGAGCTCGGTCGCGCAACGATGAAGTGACTGGCCGGGCGGAGCGACCCAGGTCGGATCCGGATTGGCCGCAAAGAGGGCGGCCTGTTCGGCATCTGACCGGAATGCCGAGTTGATGGTGATCACCATCCCGGCAGCAGCCGCAGCGGCTGACATCGCATCGAAAGCAGCGGCGACATCGGGTCTCATCCCCCGCCCCTGACGCTCGGCCAGAGGTCCCGAATAGCCTCCGCCGCTGGCCATCGACGGAACTGCCCCCATCGATACCGGGATGCTGATTCTTGCCTCCGCCCAGACCGGGGTCGTGCGGTGCTCGGCCTTTCCGGAACCGGAAATCACAGAGACCGAAATCGAGACCCTTGCCCTGACCGGCGCATAGGAACGGGAATCAGGAAATCTGACCCTGACCGCGAGGGGGGAAGCATCGTTTGCCACCGCGACCTCAGTCGCCGCCGCCCGGGCACGGCTCAGATAGACCGGTTTCGGCATATGCGCGGGGTTGGGCAGACCGTTGGGGAGTCTTGGCGGGGCAAGTAGCCGTGGTAGGTCTTCCTTCATCGAGTCAACGGCCGACAATGCCGAAAGGTCGGCCGTTCGCTGTGCTTTCGCTTTACCGGTCACCGCCCCGGAGATCGCCACGGCAACGACGGCACCCAGTACCAGCAGAAAGACTCCGCCCAGCACCAACGGGGTTGCCTGGCCACGTCTGGACAAAAACCGGGCGAGAATCCCCGACCGGGCCGGGCTGCCTTCCACCGGCAGCACCTCCGAAGCGAATCCGAGGGCTTCGGAAAGCACGAGTTCACTCAGGGCATCTTCCTCATTTCCGGTCAGGACGAGCACCCGGTCCCACCCGGTTTCCAGAAGCTCGCGGTAGAAGCCAGGCGGCGAGATCACGGCAAGCGGCCTGTCTTCCGTGGCTTCCCTGAGGCGGCGAACCCTGGAAGTGGTGTCAGCGTCGACATCGATGAACGCATGGACCAGCTGGCCCCGCGTTCTGAAAGTGATTCCGGTCAGATCGCGGGCCAGCTCATCCCCGAGCTGTCTGGCTTCGACGGGGGCGAGCAGGCTTGCCGGCCGGGGGCGCTCCCGGCCGATCTCGACAATCAATCCCACCGATGCTCCAGTCGCTTCCAGAGTCTGTTCACAGCCGATGCGCTTTGCGTCACCCTGACCAGGCATCGCGACGATCAGTATGTGTCTGCCCGTCACGGTCTGGCCGCCGCTTCAGCCGAAACCGAGAGCTTCTCCGACATCGATTCGAAAAGCGCCGGCGGTCGCAGCCGGACCCGGACTGTCGCCCCCGTCCTCCGGACCGAAACCCGGTTCCGTGCCCACCCGGGCAGGGCCTCCAGGACAGCCGGTTCTATCGGCTCTCCGCGAACCAGGGCGACCGCCCCTGCAGAAGCTGCACCATCCGCGATGGTTGCCGTGTAACCCGTGGCAAGCAACTGGAAGCAGAGCAGTGAAGCCAGCATCAAGGCCGCGATTCCAGCCACGGCCTCGACGGTTGCCTGACCCCGGCTGCGATGAATGAAGGCCAGCATCGAGCTCTCGCTTCGTCGCATCTCAGCCGTCCCCGAGCGAGCTGGAGCCGTAAACATGAGTTTCGGGCAGCAGGGGCAACAGCCGTGGCACACGGACCCCCACCTTCACCGCATCCCCTTCTTCCACTTTCAGGCCGCCACGGAGAACCGGAGGGAGCGCATGTTCGGCCGCGCCACGTGGTGCTTTCCCGGTCAGCACGGCCCGTGCTCCGGCCCGCGCCGCGACCCCGGCCGACCAGAGGGCGGCGCCTGCCATCACAATCTGGGCAGCGACGAGTACCGTGAGCAGCACGACCGGCAGGGCCCCGATCAGCTCCAGCGAGACCGACCCCCGCTGTCCTGCGGGACCTCCGGAGAAGCATCTTCCGTCTGAATTTCCCGAAGTCCGAACCATGCGAACTACGCTGACGGGAATCTGCTCACATGTGGCACTACAAGCGCAACAATTGCGCACGTCCCGAGGACGGTCCGGGCTCAGACCTTGATTCTGACCACCACGGGGGCATGGTCGGAAAGCCGGATCATCAAATCACTTCGGGAATCGGGAACCTCACGGCGGGCGGCCGGCCAGGCTGTCGCCGGTTCAAGTACCTCGACGCCCCGAACCAGCAAATGATCGATAGAGCCCGGTCCGGTCACACCGGACAGATCGAACCCGGCTTCCAGACGTTCAAACACGTCACTCGAGCGGGGCCTTGCGTTGAAGTCGCCCCCGAAGAGCAGCGGCTTTCCCTCCTCTCTGCCTGCCGCCAAACGGGCCGCCCGCATGACATCACCCGCAGCATTCTCACCGGTACTCGCGTGGAAGTTTGCGATGGCAAGGCCGCATTCAAGCTCGACAACCGAGACCACTCTGCGCTCGGGACGCCAGGTGAGCGTCGTATGCCGATAGTCGACAATCCTGGCTCCGGGGCGCGAGCCTTCAAGTCCGGGAATCGCTCCCCGGACCAGAATCAGATTCGACCCTCCCTCCCAGCTCCCGGCAAGGTGCGGTCGTAACCGGGCCACTGGCGACATCAACGGCCGCATCCAGTTCCGGGAAGTCAGGGTCGATCGGCCATCGGCCCCCGTCGCCTCGGCCAGCCGATGCGCCCAGCGTGGCGGGACCTCCTGCAGCAGGGCTACGTCCCATCTCGAGGCTGCAAGAAAGGCAGCAAACTCGCGAAAGAGATCCCTGTTCAGGCGGACGTGACGGTCCCCGTGGACTGGTCGCCCGAGCCAACGCCAGGAAAAGCCGCCATCGGGCACCCCGCTTCCTTCACCGTCGGGTCCCGGCGGGAAATCGCGCCCGTGGAAGAGATTCCAGCTGAGAACCCGGAAGTTCAGTAGCCGCGAGCCTCCGAAGCGACCATCCAGATACCGGCGATCGCCGAACCCATCAAGAGCAGCCAGGCGAGGGTGCCAAGGCCGGTCCCGAACATCCGGTCGGCACCCGCGATCAGCAGGACGATCAGTCCGAAAGCAGCGTAGAGAACGATGCGCCGCGAGTCAGGCAGACCCAGCAGGCTGCCCTGCAAGGAGTAGTGAAGGCGGTAGACCGTCCAGGTGATCCCGGCCAGGAATGCCATCGTAATCCCAGCCAGGACAGCGTCCGCGAAGTTGCCTCCGTTCGGCAGGAAGGCCACTCCGGCAGCAAGCAGAAACACAATCAGGATGTTGCGGGCAGGGACCACGAACGAAGCCTACCGGGAGGTCTGAAAGAAGCTCCGGTCTCTAGCCCGCAATCATCACATGCAGGCC
>JAGQUU010000218.1 GCA_020438345.1 Solirubrobacterales bacterium
ATTCCTCCCCCTCAAAAACACCTATCCGATAGCTTCACCCTGAAAGACAAACCGTGACCGAACAAACGGGTCAGTTCCAGGTTGCTCCCCGAAGCTTTGTGGGAGACGGCATTCGCCTTCGCGGTGATCAGGTAGGTCCCGGCTGGTACTCCCAGCGAAAGGGGGATGACGGACTCAGCCTCGGGAAGACTGAAGTTCATCAGCTCAGCCGCGAACGGCTCTGCCACTCCGTCGGGCCCGGTCGGACCGGTCTCGCCCTTGCTGCCTTGCGGACCAGTGGTCCCAGCTGGGCCAATTGCACCGGTCGGGCCGTGATTGCCAGCCGGGCCGGTCGCGCCCCTCAATGACTTGACTGTTGCCGGAGCCAGCTTGGCAGTGGTGATCGACTTGTTCCTGATCTGTTTGGAGGTGATGGTTCCGGCCTTTATCTGCTTGCCGCTGATCAAGCCGGAAGCTGCCGTGGCGGTACCACCGATCACTATGAACAGCGCGATCGCAGCAAAGATTGTGCTCGCTCGAAAGTCCCTCATTTGACTCCTTGGTTGTTGCCTGCACCGAATCCGGCTTGGTCGGATGCGGACGGAGAACTCACTTCGGCAGCATCCCCCGTGACGCCTAATCTCCCGTATCCGCGTATGTCAGGCATCAGCCTACTCAAGGGACACCCTTCAGACCACATGAATGAAACGACGATCCGCATACTCCACACCGCCGACTGGCATCTCGGCCGCGAGTTCCACGGTCGCGACCTGACCAGCCTGCATCAGCATTTCTTTGACTGGCTCGCCGGTGAAGTCGAAAGACGCGAAATCGACGTCCTGGTCATGGCCGGCGATATTTACGACCGGGCCCTGCCTCCGGTCGGTGCGGTAAGCATGCTGAACCGGGAGTTGAACCGCCTCGCTGACCTGACCCGGCTTGTGTTGATCACGGGCAACCACGATTCGACAGCCCGTATGGGTCATGGGTCACTGCTCCGTAAGGAGATCGAGCTCAGGGCCGGCATCGAACGGCTGGGCGAGCCGGTGATGATCGATGATTTCGAATTTGCGCTTGCGATCTACCCGATCCCCTACCTCGACCCGGTGACCTCAGCCAATGAGCTGGATCTGGATGAATCCACCCATCAGTCTGTTCTGACCGAGGCTGCCGACCGGTGCCGATCGGATCTGGCGAGCCGGGGCGAGACCCGGTCGATCGCAATCGGCCATGCCTTCGTCACCGGCGCGGAAGTAAGTGATTCGGAGCGGAGCGTGAGGGTGGGTGGCTCCGAAAGTGTGGCTGTCCCGGTCTTCGAAGGTTTCGACTACGTCGCGCTCGGTCATCTCCACCGGCCTCAGCGGGTCGGCGCAAACGCCCGGTATGCCGGCTCCCCACTGCCCCTCTCGTATTCCGAGGTCGGTGTCGGAGAACCGAAGTCGGTCACCGTCGTCGAGCTCTCGGCAGACGGAACCCTGACCGACCAGCAAGTCGAAATTCCCCAGCAAGTGCAGATGGCCAGGGTCAGCGGCACACTTGAGGAACTGCTCAACGACCCGGATCTCGAGGACAAGCGGGACTGGTGGCTGGAAATCACCCTGACCGATGAGCTTCGACCTTCCGAACCGAAGGACAGGCTTCGCAGCCGCTTCAGCAATATCGTCCAGCTGAGACTTACGGCACCGGTTTCGTCAGGCCCGGGGATCCCGCCTGAGGAACTCGAAAGACTGGCCCGGTCAGATCCATCCGAACTCGTCGCGGCATTCCTGAAGGAAGTCCGCGGAGCTGGACCGAGCGTCGAGGAAGCAGCGCTGATTGAAGAGGCCCTAGAAGAGAAGACCGCGGAAGAGGTCAACTCTTGAAGCTGCACCGACTTGAGATCACGGCGTTCGGACCGTACGCGAACAAAGTGGAGGTCGATTTCGACCTGCTGGATGAATCCGGGGTGTATCTGTTGACCGGCCCGACCGGTGCCGGCAAGACATCGATACTCGACGCGATTTCCTACGCGCTTTTCGGTGAAATCCCCCGGGACCGAAAGGATGCCAAGGTGGTCAGCGACCACCGTAACGTTGAAACTGTTCCCCGGGTGATGCTGGAGGCAACGATCGGTGGAGAGAGGATCCGGATCGTGCGGATCCCCCAGCATGAGCGGCCGAAGAAGACAGGAACCGGGCTGACCGAGCAGAGCAATTCGGTCGAGGTCAAGGTTCATCTCAATGGTGAATGGCAACCGGTCAGCGACGGCTGGAAAACCGGAAATGAAGAGCTGGCCAGACGGATCGGCATGACAGCCGACCAGTTCAACCAAGTGGTGATGCTCCCGCAAGGGGACTTCGAGCGGTTCCTGAAGGCGGACGTCAAGAGCCGGGAGGAACTACTAAAGAGGCTCTTTCCGGGAATCGATCTCGCCTGGATGCAGGATTGGTTCAAGACGCGAGCCCTTTCCGACCGCAACGCGCGAGAGGCAAAGATGAGGGAGATCGCCGACCGCTTCGAGCAGGTACGAACCATCGCCGTGGACCTTGCCGAGGGCGACGACGACCCGCTTCCGGATCCAGCCGAAGCCGGACCGGCGCTCGCCTGGATCGAGACCACCGATGCGGAACTTGAGAGGAGGTATGCCTACAAAAAGAAGCTTCAGCGGACAGCGACAGAAGCCGCGACAGCAGCAGAGGAAGACCTGAAAGCCCTAACCGATCAGATTGGCTTGATCGAGCAGAAGCTCAAGGCGGAAAAAGAACTGACTGAGCTAGAGGGCAAAGCCGCCTGGCGCAAGGAAACAACCTCCGAGATCGAAGCTGCCGGCAAGGCTGCCGGTGTACGGCTGCTGGCAGATGAAGCCAGGGAAAAGTCCGAATTTGAACGGTCCGCCCGCGAAGCTGTGCTCGGCCTTGAAGTTGACCTTGCGAAGTGTCCGTTGACCGAAGAACTCGAAGACAAGGCGCTGGACGAGGCCGAAGCAGAGTTTCGTCGACAGGCCACGACGATCGACAATTTCGAGAAGGAAGGTTTGCCTGAACGCCGCGAACTCTCCCGAAAGGTCGGTGAGCTCGAAGAGTCGCTCGCCGCGATAGCAGCGGAAGGTCCGGACAGTCCCAGGGGCAAAGCGGCTTCAGCGCTTGAAGGCGCGCGGGATTGCGAAGAGCAGGCGATGCGGCTCCTGATCGAGATCCGGGAAGCCCGAACCCGCAACATGGCGGCGACACTAGCCCAGGAACTGAAGGAGGGCGAACCCTGCGCCGTGTGCGGCTCGCTCGAGCATCCTTCTCCCGCTCATGAAGAGGGGCCGAAATTCACCATGCAGCAAGAAGAGACGGCCCAGAAAAGCGCGGAACTGGCGGCAACGGCAAGGGCCGAGGCCGACCAGGAGTTTCAGCGCCTTAAAGTCGAACAAGCTGAACGAAAGGTCAAGGAGGAGACCAGGCTGAAAGCCGACCGGGAACATCTTGAAAAGCTTGAAGCCCGGGAGATCAAGCTGGCTGCCGGCGCCGCATCGGTCGGCGAACGCCGGAAGGCACTCGAAGATGCCGCCGACCTGATCCGTGATCTCACTAACGCCCGGAACAGTGTCAACGAGCGCAGTGAGGCCGCGAAGAAGGCAACGGACAAGGCGCAAGTCGAAGCGGAGGCGAAGGGTTTCGGCTCAACCGAAGAGGCAGTTGTCGCGTGGCGCGAAGAGGCTGTCGTGAACCGTCTGAAGGAGGATCTCAACCAGCACGACAAGACTCTGGCGATCGTGACAAACCGGCTCGAACAACTTGCCGAGGTCGACACTTCAAAGAAAATCGACGCAGGACCGGCCAGGACAAAGGCTGCGGAAGCCGGATCAGCGCGCGACAGGATGACCGCCGAAGCCGGGGTCGCCCGCCGCAACCTGGACGCCTTCCGTTCTGTCACTTCGACCGTTGCCGGTCTGTACGGAGAACTTGCACCGTTGCGGAAGGCGGCAGCCATCGCGGATGAACTCAGCCGGATGACAAATAGCGACAACGAACGGAAAATGAAGCTGTCGATCTACGTCCTCGCGACCCGTCTGCGCCAGGTGATTGACGTAGCCAACCGCCACCTCCGGCGAATGTCAGACCAGCGCTACGAACTCATCTACTCGGGAGACCTGATCGGTCGCGGAGCAACTTCCGGACTGGGAATCGATGTCTTCGATGCCCACACTTCCGAGAACCGGCCCACGTCTTCGCTTTCGGGAGGCGAGAGTTTCTGGGCTTCGCTCGCCCTGGCACTTGGCCTGGCGGAGGTCGTCGCAACCGAGTCCGGCGGCAAATCGATCGACACTCTCTTTATTGACGAAGGGTTCGGAACCCTTGACCCTGGGAGCCTGGACAACGTGATCGACGTGCTTGATTCCCTCCGCGAAGGTGGCCGTTCGGTTGGCCTGGTCAGCCACGTCGAGGAAATGAAACTGCGGATCCCCGCCCAGATCCAGGTTACCCCGAGTCCTGACGGCTCGGATCTCGCCGTCACTACCGGCTGATTGTCCGGCCCTGATTCGGGGCTTGACTGGGGGTTTAGGGTGGGCGCATGAACACCGAGATTCGTCACAACCCGGGATTTGCCGTTGCGCGATGCACTCTCGCCGGGGGTGAGCAGATGAGAGCCGAGTCGGGGGCGATGGCCGCCACTTCGGCCGGAGTTGAGATCGAAGCCAAAGTCCAGGGCGGGTTGATGAAAGGCCTGAAGCGCTCGATGCTGGGTGGCGAATCTCTCTTCATGACCACTCTCACCGCCCCGAGCGGAGGCGGCTGGGTAGACGTCGCGGCCAACCTGCCCGGTGACGCCATGGTGCTGCCGGTCGGCGAGGAAATCTTCCTGACTCAGGGTGCATACCTTGCTTCCGACGCCACCGTTGACATCGACACCAAGTGGGGAGGTTTCAAGAACATCGGTGGCGGCGAGGGCGGCTTCCTGATCCGGGCCACCGGAAGCGGGGTCGTGGTCGCCTCCTGTTACGGGGCGATCGACCGGGTCGAACTGGCGGCCGGAGAACGGATCGTGGTCGATTCCGGTCATCTGGTCGCCTTTGAACCGAGCGTTCAGTACAAGACTCGAAAGGCTTCCTCCGGGATCATGAACACCCTGAAGAGCGGGGAAGGTTTCGTCATGGAATTCACCGGACCAGGTGTGATCCACACCCAGACTCGTGACCCCGGTTTTCTCGTCTCCTGGTTGACCGAGGTCCTGCCTTTCACCCGGTCCTGACCAGGAGGCCGGACGCGAAAGTCACTGGAACCCCGGATACCAAGGCGCCGGGTATGCCGAGATGGCGTCCGCAATGTCTTCCGAAAGGCATCACCCGGAAATCCCGGGTACAGAGTTCCGGCCGTACCTCTTAGCTGATGCCGTGCTCGAGCGCCGTCTTGACCTGGGCGTCGAGGGCGTTCAACCGGAAGAGCGCGATCGCTTCGGCCGAGGGGAAGTGCCGAAGCCTGAGCGCATCGGTGCCGTGATGGCACATCACCGTTGAAAGCAGCACGTCACGCTCGGCTTCACCGAGGCCGGCCCGGTCGCTCGCTGCGGTGATCATCTCTGCCCCGATCTGAAGGTGACCGAGGGCCCGGCCCCGCTCGCTCAATCCGATCTCGGCACCGTAGGTGAACTCGCCGGTCTTGCCGACGTCATGGATCAGAGCGGCCGCCATCAGGAGATCCGAATTCAGCTTCGGGTGGAGTACGCAGGTTTCCGTGACCAGGGTGGCTACCGCGACCGTGTGCTCGGAAAGCCCGCCGATATAGGCGTGGTGACCGTTCCTGGTGCATGGGGCGAGCCGGAAGTCCGTGGATGTTTCACCTGTGAAGAGAAGATCGTCAACCACAGTCCGGTACCCGGGATGATGCACCTCGCGGGTCAGATGCTCAAGAAAGCCCTCGAGTTCATCCCGGTCGCGATATGCGGTGGGGAGGAAATCGGCCGGATTGATTTCTTCCGGATCGATTTTCCTGATCTCCTCGATTTCAGCCGAGAGCTGGCCGCGGAACTGTTCAACCCGGCCCTTGACGGCAATCACATCACCCCGTTCAAAGCCAACCCCGATCCGGTCCGAGTCGCGGAAGATCCGGGCCGGAAGCGAGCCACTCCGGTCCCGGAGTTCAATTGCCAGATAGGCCGACCCGTTCTTCGCGGTAAGCCGGTCCTTGCGGGCGCAGGCGTAACGGCCGGTGAAGCTCTGGCCAGGGGTCAATTCGACCAGCGGAGTTCCGTTTCGATTGCCTGATTCCATCCCGTACATCCTGACCAAAGCTCCAGACGAG
>JAGQUU010000219.1 GCA_020438345.1 Solirubrobacterales bacterium
CCCCTGGCGGCCAGGGTTTCGTCGAACCAGTTGACAAGGTCCCGGGCCGGTTTCAGGGCCCGGCTGGCGGCATTGGTCACGGGGTCGAAGATGGTCCCGAGGCCGCCGCCGATCGCGCCCGAGCCGCTGCCGAAAGTCAATGTGAGCAGGACGAATCGCAGCACGATGAGGCCAATCAGTACGGCGCGGCGGCGGCGGACTTGTTTTGGGTACACGGCTGGTTCGGAGGCAGGTTGGGGTTCGGAGGCCGGGTCGGGCACCCGGGGGCTGTTTGCCCCGGACAGGCGACTCTCTCACCTCGGCGAGAGGGTCGTTGACAAGGCAGGGTCGCTGCGGGCAGGATTGCAGCGTCCAGCAACCCTAGCGAGACACGTTCAGCTGTTCATAAATCCAGTTCTGGAGCCAGATCCAGCATCAGACCGACCGGAAGGCCGATCACATTGGTGATATCTCCATCGACCCGCGCGACCAGAGCCGATCCCCGCCCCTGGATTGCGTAGCCGCCAGCCCGGCCCTGCCATTCACCACTGGCCAGGTAGCGGTCCATTTCGGCGCTGGTCAGGTCGCGGAAGTGAACCAGGGATTCGGCCACCCCGGTACGGACCTGGTCCGGGCCTGGTCCGAGCAGAGCGAGTCCGCTGAGTACCCGGTGGCTGCGACCGGAAAGCTGTGCGAGGTATTCACGCGCCCGGACTTCGTCGTTCGGTTTGCCAATGATGTGCTCCTCGACCACGACATCGGTGTCACAGCCGATCACAAGATGTCCCGGTCCGGATTCGACGGCCACCGACCTGGCCTTGAGCAGCGCGTTTGCAAGCACGACTTCGGCTGGATCCCCATGGACGATCTCTTCCGCGCCTGAAACCCTTACCTCGAACTCGATTCCGAGCCGTTCGAGTATCTCTCGCCGCTGGGGCGAGCCGGAAGCAAGAATCACTCTTGGCGCTGACACCCGCCCAGAATCCCAGATTCGGGGCGAAGAAAGCCTCACCTCGGGCCACTTCCCTCCGCGGTCCCCGGGTCAGGTCAGGTCGGCGGCGCGGATCAGCGTTTCCATCGCCCGGATCGCCCGGTCGATTTCCGGCTCGGAGCGGACCGCTATGTTTCCCCACTCGTAGGCCATCCCGATCTGTGTCAGAACGTCGGCCAGTTCACCGGCTTCGGACCCGGACCATTCGGGACGAGTCTTCTCGATCTCGGTCTGGAGTTCGCTGGTGATGGCGCTGGAAACCGCTGAACCTGGCGCGAGCATCACCCGCAGACCCAACTCCGGCTCGGTCTGGACCAGATACCGGAGCGGCGCGAACTCCGCCGTAGTGACCATGAACCGGCGCATGCCATCGACTGTCCGGTCGATCCCCTTGCCCTTCGCCCCCTGGAGCGCGGAGTGAATCACTTCAACGACCATCTCCGAAAGCATCTCCGAGATCAGCGAGTCACGGTCACCAACCCATCGGTAGAGGGTTGTCCGGCCGATTCCCAACTCGGAAGCGAGGGACTGCATGTCGATCCGCTCCTGGGCCAGGAAGTGCCGGCGAGCAAGCCTCACGGCATCATCCCGGCCAACCTTTTCCGAAACGCGCATCCCACGATTCTAGACCCGCACCAGGTCCCGCAACCCCGGTGGGTCGGATTCCCGGGACAGATACAGGAAATCCGACCCACCGGTCAGAGTGGGTTCGAGATGGATGATCTGGTGAGCAGTTTCGAGCGTCAGGATCCGTCTTTGCCGAGGACGAAGCTCGATTACGAGGCGAGGGGGTTCGGCGGCGGCATGTGATCACCGGGCGAGTGATGGTGGGAGCAACTATGAATTTGGGGTGGAAGGCCAGGTCGGCCCCGTCCCCGCAACTTCGACGCGAATAAGAGCCAACGTAGCTATGGGCCACAAGTATTCGTCGGAACCAGAAGGCCGCTCTATCCTCGGCCGGATACCCGGTGGTAAAACGAAAAGAAAAGGGCGACCCTTGGGTCGCCCTTTCGAACCTGACGCGATTTGCGCTTCTGCCTAGATTCCTTCGGGGAACCAGATCGCAATTTCGCGGGCTGCTGATTCATCCGAATCGGAGCCATGCACCATGTTGAAGGTCACCTCGAGGGCGAAATCGCCCCGGATCGAACCGGGTGCGGCCTCAACCGGGTTAGTGGCACCGATCAGCTGGCGGGCGGCCTTGACGGCCTCGGGGCCTTCCAATACGGCAGCTACCAGGGGGCCGCCGGTGATGAAATCAACCAGCTCACCGAAAAATGGCTTCTCGCTGTGCTCGGCGTAATGTTCGTTGGCGATCTGTTCTGTCGCGGTCAGCCTCTTGAGGGCCGCAATCCGGAGCCCCTTGCGTTCAAAGCGAGCGAGTACCTCGCCGGTGAGTGAACGCTCGAAGGCGTCTGGCTTGACCAGGATGAGAGTCTGGGACATGTCTGGATACTCCGTGTCTGTTTCGATTGATGTGGTTATCGGGTGCCGGAACCTGGCGGCCCGGACGCGGGATCAGTTGTCGCCGCGGTTTATCGGCTCTGACGATTCGTCATCACCGGCTCCGACCTTCCGTCTGGAAGGCCGTGGACTGCGCGGTTCGTCGGCTGACTTCTCTTCTCTTGAAGAGCGGGAAACCCGACGGGTTGTCTCCTCGGTGCGGCCATCGGCCCTGGATCCGGATTTGCTCTCGGCCTTGGGACGGGACGAACCTTCGGAACTGCTTCGCGATGAAGATGAACCCGCGGACCTGGACCTGGAAGAAGACTCGGGCGAAGGTGCCTTGCTGCTTCGGCGCTTTCCGGAGCTTTCCGGGGTACGCCCGCCTCTCGATGACGAGCGGCCTTCACCCTTCGGCCTCTTTGAGCTGCTCCTTGACGAGCGCTTCGGCGCGATCAGAGTCGTTTCGCAGTAGGGACATACCTTCCAGCCCAGGCCGACCGGCTTCGAGCAGGTCGGGCAGGGTTCCTTGAGACGGGTACGGCAAGAAGGACAGCGGATGAAATCGCTCTCGACTGGTGAACCACACTTGCGGCAGGAACTGTGGTTCAGATGCCGCAGCCGAACTTCCGACTCGTTGATGTCGGTTTCACGCTCGCGGATATCTTCAAGGAACTCGGGCGGTCGCAGGATCGTGTAGACGAGCGTGCCGACGAACGGGAAAAAGGAGGCGGCAGTCGCGCAGCCGACCAGAAACGGATCTGCGATGCGACGTCGGGCGTCGGTAAAGGTGAACACGATCAGGGCGATCCAGATCGCGAACAACATCAGCACGACCACCGTTGCGGCCAGGTTCAGGGCGGTGTTTTCGATTCCGAAGATGGCGATAGGCATGGCGAGCTAGAGGAACATCCTTCCGAATAGATACCCAATGCCGAAAAAGACAAGGATGACGATCGCCACGACCGCAGCGACCAGAGCCATCATTGACAGCAATTGGGAGCCAGTCTGACG
>JAGQUU010000220.1 GCA_020438345.1 Solirubrobacterales bacterium
CCTCGAAGCTGTTTCGTCTTCCCGCATGGTGGATTTGCGGATCGTGGTCACGGGCGAGCCGGTGGCGATCAGCCTTGCCGGGGAATTCGGAGCCGAAGTCATCCACGACCCGGACGATGCCGGTCATATCGGGGCCGCGAAACTCGGTATCGCCCGGGCGATCGAGCTGGGTGCCGATGCGGCCGTGCTGCTGCCGGGTGACTGCCCATTGCTCGAACCACGGGAGCTCGATCACCTGCTGACCGGTCTGCCGAAGCCGTTCGTCGCGATCGTTCCCGACCGTCACGGCACTGGAACCAACGCAATCGCCCTTCGACCGCCAGACGCGATCGAGCCTTCATTCGGGGAAGGCAGTTGTGAACGCCATCAGCAACTGGCCCGAGCCGCAGGCCTGCCACATTCCACCGAGGATGTTCCGGGTCTGGCCCTGGACCTGGACACCCCGGCTGACATCGTGGCGCTGACCACGAGGATTGAAATAGCCCGGGGGGCCGGCCGGCAACCCGCACCCCGTACGGCCGCCATACTTGGAATCTGAGTGGACAGGAACCTGCTCGAAATATTGCCGGTTGAGGGCCTGCCTGAAGTGGATGTGGCATTCAATCTCGGCAACGCGATCGCCGAGCGGATCACCCTCTCGGAAGGGGACATCATCGCCGTCTCCCAGAAGATCGTCTCCAAATCTGAAGGCAGAGTCGTCCGGCTTGACCAGACCGACCCCGGACCGGCGGCCGTTGCCCTCGCGGGCCGGACCGGCAAGGACCCGCGCCTGGTTCAGCAGATCCTGAACGAAAGCCGGGAGGTCATCAGGATCGACGAGGAACGCGGGATCCTGATCACCGAGACCCATCATGGTTTTGTCTGTGCGAATGCCGGGATCGATCAGTCGAACACCGCGAACGAGGATGAGGCGATCCTGCTTCCGCTGGACCCCGACGGATCGGCTCGGCGGATCAGAGTCGAACTTGAGGCTGCTTCCGGAAAAATGACGGCCGTGGTGGTGACCGATAGCGTTGGCCGAGCCTGGCGCCTCGGCCAGTCCGAAGTAGCGATCGGTTGTGCCGGATTCGATCCACTCGACGACTGGCGGGGCAAGGCCGACCAGCGAGGCCGGGAGCTGTCGGCCACAGTCATCGCAATTGCCGACCAGATCGCGGCCGCGTCTGACCTCGTCCGTGGCAAGGCCAGCGGGATACCCGCGGTAGTAGTTCGTGGCCTCGAGCGGTTCGTTACCGAAAGCGACGGACCCGGCTGCGTGTCGCAGCTCCGGGACATTCGGAACGACCTGTTTCGCTGATGACGAGCCGGATACCCTGAACCTATGGGACGGCTTATTTACGGATCGATGTCGGTGTCACTCGATGGTTTCTTCGAGGCCGCTGATGTCGGGATCGCATGGACTGTGCCGGAGGATGAGGTTCACCGGCTCTCCAATAAACAGGTCAGTGAACACGCTGCGATCATTATGGGCCGCGGCCTGTACGAGGTGATGGTCCCGTACTGGCATGATCTCCTGGACTCCGGGGAAGGTGGCGAAATTGAACAGGAGTTCGCACAGGTCTGGGCGGAAATCCCGAAGTTCGTGGCCTCACGAACCCTGACCGATGTGCACGAATCCTGCGAGCTGATCGAAGGCAACGCGATCGAGTGGATTGCCCGCAAAAAGGAAGAAACCGACGGCGATATCGAAGTCAGCGGTATCGATCTGGCGTCACAGGTAGAGGCTGCCGGGCTGATC
>JAGQUU010000221.1 GCA_020438345.1 Solirubrobacterales bacterium
AAGGCATGATGCCGGGGCCGACAGCCACCGACTGCTTGATCGCTTCCCGCGGGACATTTGCCCCGATGTCGGTCAGGTCGGGGCCGAGGCCACCATGGGCCCCGTTTTCACCGATCGAATGACAGGCCAGGCAACCGGACTCGGCTACCAGCAGCTTGCCCGCTTCGTACTGGGGTGCGGTCTCCATCTCGATCTCCGTCGGTGAACCGGCGGTGGCGCCCAGGTAGGTCAGGAAAGCCATGGCGATGATCACCAGAATGCCTGTGATGGTAGCGATGGGTCGCTTCCACGGAATCCGCTCCGGGCCCCGGTCATAGAAGGGGAGCAGAAGCAGCAGCACCATGCAGATGGTGGGGATACCGATCGTCGCAAGCGGCACCAGGGCCGGTGGCTTGATTACGCGCAGCAGCTCGAAAAGGTAGAAGAAATACCACTCGGGGCGCGGTACATAGGTGGTGGTGGTCGGATCTGCCTTGGGTCCCTGCTCGGCACCCATGACGATCGACATCGCAATCATCACCGCGGCGACGATCAGCATCATCACCGAGTCCTTCATGATCGCGTACGGGAAGAACGGCTTGCCCTTCTTCTTCAGGATCTCGTATTCGCGGAGGTCCTCCTCCTTTTCACGGGCGTTCACGAGTTCACCTCCCCGTTGCCGGAATCTTCAGCCGGGGGTTCGGCCGAAGCATCAGCGGGTTCCTCGGTTGAAGCTTCATCGACCGGAGTCTCGTCGGCGGCAGGTGCCGACGCAGAGAGTTCAGCCTCGGTTTCTTCAGCCTCGGTTGCCAGGACGGCTTCGGCTTCAGCCGCGTCGGCTTCGGCTTCATCAACCGGAACCCCGGCAGCTCCGGCGGAGGCAGTGGCGGCCACCGGCACCTCTTCCAGATCTTCGGTCGCGACCCCGGCAGCGATGGCTTCGGACGGCCGCGCACCCTTCGGGCGCGGCGCACGGATCCACGGCGGGGCGGTTGTGCCCAGCTTGACCACAAGGAAGAGATGGGCGCCGATCAGGGCACCGATCAACCCCGGCACAACCATCATGTGCAGGGCATAGAACCGCGAAAGCGTGGTGGCGCTGAAGTCCGGTCCTGCCCGTAGGAAGTCCGCAAGGTAAGGACCGACGACCGGACCGGAGGCGGTGATGTTGTTGGCCACGATCGTCGCCCAGAAGGAACGCTGGTCGAAGGGCAGCAGGTAGCCGGTCAGACCCATAACCGTGGTCAGGATGAGCAGCACAACGCCGATCACCCAGTTCAGCTCACGCGGATACTTGTAAGCCCCGAAAAAGAAGGTGCGGGCCATGTGCAGGAAGATCAGGATGATCATCAGCGAGGCGCCCCACTTGTGCATCCCCCGGACGAACTCGCCCATGAAGACCTCGTTGGTCAAATGGGTGATCGAGGCGTAGGCCTGAGTCGCGGAGGGGGTGTAGTACATCGAGAGAAAGACCCCGGTGATGGCCTGCATGGCGAAGATGAACATGGTGGCTGAACCAAGGGTGTAGAACCAGTTGGTTCCCTTGGGTACATGCCGCGACATCATCGCGGTGAAGATTCCGGTCGCGTTGGTTCGCGAATCGACCCAGCCGGCTACGTCAATGCCGCCCTGGGTGCTGTGGTGAACTCCGAGATCCTTGGCCTGACCCAGACGCTCGCCCTTGGTGGGCTTGGTCACGGGCTCGGCGGACTCGTCGGTCGCGGCCTGCTTCTTTCGCTTTAGAAGGCTCATTCAGATCAGTTGCCGGGGGGCGGGAAGGTCGAGGGGCGTGGCGGGTACAGGAATTCCCAGATGCCGCCGGTGAATTCGCCAGGGTCGCGAACCCGGACTGCCTTCAGCTGGTTGGTGACCGAGTAGCGCGGTCCGAGCTCGACCTGTCCGCCCTTGATCCGGGTCTGGAAGCGATCGAGCGGACGTACCGGCGGACCACCAATCCGCTTGCCGAGGAAGTCATAGACACCACCGTGGCAAGGACAGATGAAGTTCTGGGCGGCCTGGACAAAACGGACCGGGCAACCGAGATGGGCGCAACGGGTTGAAACCGCGATTACCTCATTGGGATCCTCGTCGTATTCGACCGAACCCTTGCGGACATACGCAGTGGTCTTTCCTACTTCGCCAATGCCGGTGGTTTCGGTGAAGACAACCTGCTTGTAATCATCCGCGTTGAAATCATCAACCGGGCCGACTGCTTCCCAGCGCTCTTCGCCCCGCGTGAAAAGCGGGGCCATCGCGAAGCCGACCACCGGCAGCACGACGGCAGCAGCCGCGATGCCACCGACTGCCTGACTGGCAACGGTGAAGACATGGCGACGAGTCATGGACTCGCCCTCGAAGTAGCCGCGAGGTTCGGCCTTCGGCAGTTTGACGCGGGGCTCTTCCCCCGACTCGGAATTGTTGTTCAACGGTTCGGACACGCTTCTAGGAATTCGACGGGCGGGAGTCTATTGCAGTCCGGGCAATGTCGAATTCCCGCCCCAACCCGTGGGCGGCGGCGGTCTCTGACGACCAGGCCCTGAGAGCTTCTGCGGCGCCCTCCCGGCCGGCCTCCAGTGCCTCGATCGC
Source organism: Solirubrobacterales bacterium (assembly GCA_020438345.1). GTDB lineage: Bacteria > Actinomycetota > Thermoleophilia > Solirubrobacterales > 70-9 > 67-14. The sequence goes on from JAGQUU010000221.1 coordinate 2,566, forward strand.
CGCTTCCTGTTCTGGTTGTTTTCCGCATGCCAATGCGACAATCTGGCCGAGCCAGAGTTCTTCAGCCAGATCCGGCCGACCGGCCGCCTGGAGTTCGGCTGCGACCCGGATCAAATCCGACAGAATCGCTGTGGATTCAAGGTCCCTGAAAGTCGCGAGGCCGCTAATTCCGATCGCATAGAAGAGGTCCCCCGCCAGGAGCGCCAGGTCGGCATCCGGTGCGTCGAGTATGCGCGAGCTCCCGTAATGGCAGAGATAGCCCTCCCGCACGGCCTCCACGATGAACGAATAATCATCGCCCCGGGACGCCGTCCCCGGCCCGGCAGCGGCGAGGTCACCGAAACACGGATCGGCCGGCCCTTTGAATCGCCGGTCCCCCGCCAGCAGGGGCGGGCCTTCCTCCCGGACCCGGTCGGTGAGGCGATCAAGCGTGGCGGAGTGACTCAACCGATCACCCGGTTCGGATCGGTCGCAGCGAGAGCTTCCGCCGCAGCCATCAAGGTGCGGTCAATCGCGATCTCGTCGTGGGCGAGAGAAACGAACCAGGCCTCGAACTGCGATGGAGGAAGCCAGATTCCCCGTTCCAGCATCGCCCGGTAGAAGGCGGCATGCCGTTCCCGGTCGGTGGCCATTGCATCGCTGAAATTCCTGACTGGACGTGCGGAAAAGAACAGGGTGACCAGCCCCGGGGCGGAAGCGACCTCGAGGTTGTGTTCCCGCGCCAGATCATCCAGCCCGGAAACCAGTCGGTCGGTGAGGGTCGCGAGCCGGTCGTACGCGGTGGCGTCCAGCTGTCTCAGGGTGGCGAGGCCGGCGGCGACCGCGAGTGGATTCCCGGACAGGGTCCCCGCCTGGTAGACCTCACCGGCCGGTGCGAGATTGTTCATCAGCTCCCGTGGACCACCAACCGCCGCTGCCGGCAGGCCGCCGCCGATGATCTTGCCCATCACGGTCAGATCGGGTTTGACCCCGAAGAGTTCCTGGGCACCACCGCGGGCAACCCGGAACCCTGTGATCACCTCATCGAAGACGAGCAGAGCCCCAGCCTTCCCGGTTGCCTCACGGAGGAACTGGAGGTAGCCCTCTTCCGGGGGAACGATGCCCATGTTGGCCGCCACCGGCTCCGCGAAGACCGCGGCAACATCATGGTCGGCGAGTGCCCTGTTGATGGCATCCCGGTCGTTCCAGTCAACCACCACGGTGCCCGCCGCCTGGGCCGCCGGAATCCCGGGGCCGGAAGGAATCCCGTGGGTGGCCACTCCCGAACCGGCTTCCGCGAGAAGCCCGTCGGAATGCCCGTGGTAGGCCCCGGCGAACTTGATCAGCACTTCACGGTCAGTTGACGCGCGGGCCAGCCGGGCGGCAGTCATTGCCGCTTCGGTGCCGGAACTGGTCATGCGGATCATCTCGACGGAAGGCATCCGTGACACGACTTCCTCGCCGAGTTCGACTTCAGCTTCGGTTGCCGCGCCGAAGCTGGTGCCACGGGCGGCCGCTTCGCGGATGGCCTCGAGAACCTGCGGGTTGGTGTGGCCAAGGATCATCGGTCCCCAGGAGCCAACCCAGTCGAGGTAGCGGCGACCGTCACGGTCGATCACCTCGCCGCCCTCTGCCGATTCAATGAAGACCGGGTCGAGCCCGACCTGGCGCATGGCCCGTACCGGTGAATTCACACCTCCGGGAAGAACCTGCCGCGCTCTTTCGAAAAGGGCGGCGTTGTCGGGGCGTCCGGCCTGGGCACCGGCTTCTTCGATTTCCCTTGCCTTTGCTTCCTGGTACTCCACTTCCTGGTTGCTTTCACCCAGAAGCCGGCCATCGCCGCGAACCTTGATCGTGACCTTGTCGGGAGCACCCCGGCTCAGGCCGGACATCAGACCGTCACCCCGCTTCTCACTTCAACCATCCGGCTGCCTCTTTCGCGAAGTAGGTGACGATGAAGTCGGCTCCGGCCCGGCGGATCGTGACCAGCGATTCAAGCGCGGCAGCCTGCTCGTCCAGCCAGCCATTTGCCCCGGCCGCCCTGATCACCGCGTACTCGCCGGAGACCTGGAAGGCGGCAACCGGCGCGCCAGTCTCATCTTTCACGCGACGGACGATGTCAAGGTAATGCGACGCGGGTTTGACCATCAGGGCATCAGCGCCCTCCTCGAGATCCAGCTTCGCCTCCCGGATCGCCTCATCCGAGTTGGCTGGATCAAGCTGGTAGCCACGACGATCACCGAATTGCGGGGCGGAACCGACAGCCTCCCGGAAGGGTCCATAGAAAGCCGACGAGAACTTGGCCGCATAGGAAAGGATCGCGGTGTCGGGAAAGCCTTCCTCGTCAAGCTGATAGCGGATCGAGCCGATCCGGCCGTCCATCATGTCGCTTGGCGCCACGATGTCAGCCCCGGCTTCGGCATGGGAGATCGCCGTCCGGGCAAGTAGCTCCACGGTGACGTCATTGTCCACCCTGCCGTCCCGCACAAATCCGCAATGGCCGTGGTCGGTGTACTCGCAGAGACAGACATCGGTGATCACGATCAGATCCGGATGAGCCTCCTTGAGTGCCCGGACAGTCATCTGGACCACACCCTCGTCGTCGTAGGCACCTGTGCCGGCTTCATCCTTTTCCGAAGGGACCCCAAACAGGAGCACAGCAGGAATTCCCGCTTCGAGGACCTCACCGGCCTCCTCGACCAGCGCCGCGATCGAGTAGCGGTTGATTCCCGGCATTCCCTCGATCGGGTCGCGCAGGTCTGTGCCGGCCGTGGCAAACAGCGGCTGAATCAGATCCGCTGGTGAAAGTGTCGTTTCACGGACAAGGCCCCTCAAGGCCGGGGTCCGGCGCAGTCGGCGCAGACGCGTGGAAGGAAAACTCATGTCTCCAGTCTAGGCAGCGCAGCGTGTCCGTTACGCCCGGGCTGCCCTAGAAGCGGCGCAGGGCCAATCGCGCGAGGGCTCCATAGACGACGGTGAGAATTATCAGGTGAAGGAGCGGGAGCCAGAGGGAGGGACCCGAGAGTTCAAGGCCTCCGGTCAAGGCGTCCAGGGTCGGCCGAAATGGAAAGATCGCGCTGACCAGACTGATGGCGGTTTCGATGGCCGGTCCCACCGCGTCGTCGGGGACCAGCGAAAGCAGCGCCACCGGCAGGCAGATCATTACCGCGGCGAGGGTCGCGGCCCGAACCTCGCGCGCCGCCGCCCCGAGCGCCGAGCCGCCTGCCGAGAAAGCCGCGGCGCCGAAAACCAGGGCGAGTAGCCAGTAAGGAGCTCTCCCCCACTCGATGCCGACGAAAATACCCAACCCTGACAACAGGATCAGGGCCACTGCGGTCCCGACCACCGTCCCGAGACCGATTTTGGCGGCAAGGATCTGACTGCGACTGACCAGGCCCGCCGTCAAACGGGTGAAAGCGTTTTCTTCCCTTTCCAGCGCGACAGAACCGGCAACCAATAGCACCGTGACGAACATCAATGCGAAACCGGTGGTGACCCCGATCGCGAACGTGTCAAGCGAGGGTGCCTCGTCACCAACTTCGATCTTCTCGGCCTGGATCGGCTGGGTGATCGCCGTGAGCAACGGGCCGGCAAGGTCGAGGTTGTCGGTCGCGAGACCCGCGAAAGTGATCGCTCTCTTAAGTTCCTCCCGATCGGTCCCGGGCGGCACCTTCGGCTCGATCTTCCTCAGGATCTGCTCGCTCTTCGTCAGCCCGAGCACCTCGATCTCCTGACCGAGCAGATCCAGCTCGCCACCCTTGAGGATCAAGTCCAGATACTGCTTCGCCCCTTCCGAGAGGCGCTGGGCGAGCAGCAGGTTCGCTTCACCGAGCATTGCGTCAATGCGGTCGTCCGTGACCTGGTTCTCGACCGTGTCGGAACCGTTGACGATGATCTGGATCACCGGGGGTTCCGGGTTCAGCGAAGCAAGCGACCGGATCCTGTCACCCGTGTCCTCGGGCAGGACTACCGCAGCCGTGGCCTCACCCGCTTCAACCATCTCCGTCGCCTCGGCTGTGCTGTTCGCTTCAATGCAATCGACCCGGTCGCAGAGCTGGTCACGAATTTCGTTGCCATCGACTTCTTCTCCTCCGAAGCCGAGGGACTCGCTGGGGGGCATCGCGTTGTAGAGCGCGACACGGGTCTGCTCTCCGCCACGGGTCATCGCGAAGCCGACCAGGAGAGCGATAAGTATCGGATACAGAACGAGCAGGGCGAGCTGAAGTGGTGAACGCCTGAGAATCTGAAGATCCTTCTGCAGCAGCCAGCGCATCAGTGCCCCCGCTCCCGCAGGAACGCCAGGAAGGACGACTCGAGATCCCCCGTGGCCCCGCCTGCTTCCACCTCGGAACGCAGTTCGTCTGCGGTGCCGTTGAAGACACGTTCTCCTTCCGCCAGCACGACGATCCGCTCCGCGTAGCGCTCCGCTTCCCCGATGTCATGTGTGGAGAAGGTCACTGAAGTGCCGTCGCCGACCAGGCCTAGCACGAAGCTCCAGAGGCGTTCGCGCTGGGCGGGATCAAGACCGACGCTCGGCTCGTCCAGCAGGAGAACCGAAGGTCCGGCCATCAGGCCGATCGCGATGTTGACCCTTTGCTGGTTTCCGCCGGAAAGGGTGCCGACCGGGTCATCGGCCCTGGCGGAGAGGCCGGTCAGACCGAGCATCCGCTCCACCATGGTTTGCGGGGCCTCGGAAGTCAGGCCCGCATCATGTTGCAGTCGGGCGAAAAGCAGCAGGTTCTCCCTCACCGTGAGCCGCCGATAGAGCGCCGCCTGCTGCGGCACCCAGGCCACGCCATGTCCCTCGACCTGACCAGAATCCGGTTTCGAGATTCCGGCGAGAATCGAAAGCAGCGTGGTCTTGCCAGCCCCATTCGGACCAATCAGGGCGACAACTTCGCCCGGGCCGACTTCGAAGTCAACCCCGCCGAGAGCCTCTCGCCCGTCGAATGACTTGCTGACTTCCCGCGCCGCAAGCGCTGGTTCCTGCGATTTCACCTTGAGCAAGTTACCTTGGACCCGCCGACGGAAGAAGCTGGCCCCTGCGGGCGGCACGTCTCCGTGCCGGCCGGCGTCTGTCCCTTCTGGCGCGGACCGACCGGTCCCTCTAGGGTGAGAAGTCGTGAAGCTCCTGTTTATCGGTGATGTCGTCGGCAGCCCCGGCCGAAAGGGGCTCGCTGCTGTCATGCCGCGTCTCCGTCAGCAACATTCTCCTGATCTGGTTGTCGTGAACGGGGAGAACTCGGCTGGCGGTCTCGGGATTACCGAGAAGACAGCCGGAGACATTTTCAACTGCGGAGCCGATGTGATCACACTCGGGAATCACAGCTACCGGCAGCGGGAGAGCTGGGATTACCTGGACCGCGCCGACAACGTGGTGCGGCCGGCCAACTACCGCCGGGCCAACCCCGGACGAGGTCACTGTGTAATCGAAGTGAACCCGGCGGACGGCTCCGGACCGAGACGGGTTGCAGTCATCAATCTGATCGGAAAGATCGGTCTCGATGCCGCCCGCTCGCCATTTGACGAAGCGGATCTGATTCTCGGAGAGCTGGAAAGAAACGGCGGGGCGGACACGGTCATCGTTGATTTCCATGCGGAAGTGACAAGTGAAAAGGTGGCGATGGGATGGTGGCTCGATGGCAGGGTAGCGGCCGTGCTCGGCACCCACACCCATGTACCGACCGCCGACGGACGGGTACTGCCGGGCGGGACCGCATTCATTTCCGATGTGGGAATGACTGGCGCGAGGGAATCGGTGCTTGGCGTGAAGAAGGAGCAGGCCATCGAAAAGATGCGGACCGACATGCCGGTCCGGTTCGAGACCGCTACCGGGGATGTCTGGGTGATGGGTGCGTTAGTTGGGATCGGCGAGAGTGGACTCGCCACGAGCTTCGATCAGATTCTTGTGCCGGTGGCCGGTGAAGGCTCGCCGGAAGATCCCTGACACCGGAAGTCAGGACTGGAAATGCTCCCGGATTATCGGGGCTACATCCCTGAGTCCCCATTGCCTGCGGGCCTGGTGACGGTCCCTGACTGCCTGGTCTGGTGAGTCGGGGCCGCAACCTACAAAGAGCAACGGGCCTTCTGAATCTTCCTGGCGGAGTGAGCCGTGACTGCCACCTGGACAATGCACCGAACCACCCCAGTCGACGCATTCGTAGCCGAGGACAGCGGAGACGATCAGGTCACCTCCATGTGGGGCAACAAGTGCTGCCCATAGGCGACCGAACCCGTCCGGGTACTCCGGCATCTCGATTCGTCCCGCTTCAACCGAGGCGCCAAGCGCCTCGATGTTGCCGCTGATACTCCAGGCCCTTCCGCGACGGTCAGTGACCGTTTCACGGCCAGCCTCCGAGATCGGCGAGTCGAGATCAAGGGGAAAGAAGTCAAGTCGGCGTCCGTCCCGTTCCACCACCGCAAGCTCTCCCGGGTCTGAATGACCCGGTCGCGGTAGACGGGCAACCGGGTTGCCGTTGCTTTCGGTCCAGGCAATCAGCTCAACTCCTTCCAGCGCGGCCAGGTGTTCGCGGATCCGGTTGTGACGAACCGGGTTGTCCCCTTCCGCCAGGAGATAGATGTGGGCGGCCCTGGAGGTCGGACTGACTGCGACTTCCGCCAGATCCGGTTGTTCCGAAGAGGGAGGGAGTACCTGCCACTTTCGGGACATCCAGTCGATGATGTCCAGCCGCTTTTCGACGTCGGTATGTGCATGGTCCGCCAGCAGAATCAAGGCATGATCGTTGATGAACGGTTCCACGCCGCCCGCGGCCCGGATCACTTCAGCAAGGCAATAGTCAGCCCGTTCAATGGAACGGGTCGAGGCTCGTGGGCCATGCCTGTGCGAGTAGTTGTCGTTGTCGGGAAAAGAAAGCAACATGAAGTCAAACCGGTCACGACTGACCAGTTCCGAGGCGCAGCAGGCGGAATACGCATCCCGTTTGCCGGGGATCGAACTCGCCTTGCATGCTGTCTCCATCGACGAATAGAGG
>JAGQUU010000222.1 GCA_020438345.1 Solirubrobacterales bacterium
CGACTTTGCCCATTTGCCAGGGGCCGGCGATTACACCGCAGCGGTTGACCACTGTTGGAACCCCGAACTGGTTGCCGAATTCCGCGCAGAGCAGCTCGGCAGAAAGCTTGGTGGTCCCGTAGAAAGTGCGGGCGCCGTCGAGCGGCATTTGCTCGGCAACCCCGGCGCTGCTCCAGCCCGCCGCCGACTGCGTTTCAGCCAGCTCGAATCTGGTCTCGCCTTCAACCAGGTCAGCCTGTCGCAGACCACTCATCGGGTAGACCCGACTGGTCGAAAGGAAGATGAACTGACAGCCGCTTCTGCGGGCGAGTTCAAGGCAGTTATAGGCCCCGGTCAGGTTGGTTTCGTAGAGGTACGAAGTGTCACCGTCGCTACCTGACATGACCGAGGGTTCGGCCGAGCACTCAATCAGCACGTCGATGTCCTCGAAGGGGGCGAGGTCCGCCGGCTCACGTACGTCACCTTTGACGAATTCAACGCCGGCTTCGGCCAGCCTGTCGAGGTTGAGCTCCGACCCTCGCCGGTAAAGGTTGTCGAACGAGATCACGTGGCTGTCCGGGCGGGATCCGGCCAGCGAGATCGCCAGACTGGATCCGACGAATCCCGCTCCACCCGTGACGAGAATCTTCCCCGGACCGTTCATGAGACCCCGGAGCCTAAGGGACTGCCCGGGCGGCTGGGATAATGGCCCGGTGAAGGCCCCGGACCTGCTGCAGCAACTGATCCGTTTCAACACGGTGAACCCGCCGGGTAATGAGGGTCCGGCGCTGAAGTTCCTCAAGGGTCCACTGGAAGCGGCTGGCTGGCAATGCAAGCTGCTCTCGAAGGTGGATGACCGGCCCAACCTGGTCGCCCGCCTGCGCGGGGCCGAGCCCGGCCCGAACCTGGCCCTGATCAGCCACGTTGACACAGTCCCGGCCGATCCCGGGGAATGGTCTCGCGACCCCTGGTCCGGCGACCTTGTTGACGGCTATATCTGGGGACGCGGGGCACTTGACATGAAAGACCAGGTCGCAGCCGAGACCGCCGCCTGCATCAACCTGGCCGAGACCGGCTGGCGACCCGCCCGGGGTGACCTGATCCTTGTCGTGGCAGCCGACGAAGAGACCGGCGCTCATTTCGGGGCCAGGTGGCTTTGCGAAGAATGCCCGGATGAGGTCCGTTGCGACTGGGTACTGAACGAAGGGGCCGGCGAACTGATCGATTTCGACGGCCGGAAGCTCTTCACTCTGTCGGTTGGAGAGAAAGGCACGTTCAGGTTTACGGTGGTCGCCGAAGGAGAAGCCGGCCATGGATCAATCCCCCGGGTCGGAGTCAACGCCCTGCTCAAACTTGGCCCTGCCCTGGCGAACGCCCACCGCCAGCCGCCACATGAATCAACCCCGGACACCGATCTCTTTCTGGAGCGGCTGCTCGGCCATCCGGTTGAAGACACCGACGAGGCCCTGCGGGAGATCGAGACGATCGACCCGCTGGTTGCGAAGCTGCTGGCTGACCCGATGCTCGGGGTGACCCTCGCCCCGACCATGGCAAGAGCCTCGAACCGCGAGAACGTGATCCCTTCCAGGGCCGAACTGGTTATCGACTGCCGCACACCGCCCGGAATGACCGGCGAACAGGCGCTGGAGCGGATCAACTCGATTCTCGGCGAGGGCGACTGGAAGATCATCTTCAACGATCCGGTGGTCGGCAACCGCTCTGACTACGGCGGCCCCCTGGCTGAAGCGATCGAGGAATGGGTCGAGTTGATCGAGCCGGGAGCCAGAGTCCTGCCCCAGGTGATGCCTGGTTTTTCCGACTCGCACTGGTTTCGAAAGGCTTTCGGCGCGACGGTCTTCGGCTTCGCTCCCCAGCGCATGAGCCTGGCCGAGACCAAACCCCTGGTTCACGGAGCGGACGAACGGATCAAGGTGGAGGACGTAGAACTGATGGAGAACCTCTACCGGTGGCTGCCTCCCCGTCTCCTGGGCACCGCGAGTGATGAGTCCAGCTAGGGTTACCACCTCATGTTCACTCGCATAGATCACATCGGTGTTGCCGTCGAGGATCTCGACGCGGCCATCAAGCTTTACGAGCGGAACTTCGAGATGGAACTCGTTCACCGCGAAACAGTCGAATCCCAGGGAGTCGAAGCCGTCCTGCTGGATGTCGGGGACGGCCACGTCGAACTGCTGGCCGCCCTCGGGCCGGACACGCCGGTTGGCAAGTTCATCGCCCGAAAGGGTCCCGGCATTCATCATGTCGCGTATGCGGTGGAGGACATCGACGCGACTCTCGTTTCCCTCAAGGAGCAGGGCGTGAAGCTGATCGACGAGGAAGCCCGCACCGGCATCCGCCAGAGCCGGGTTGCCTTCCTCCACCCGGCCGCTACCGGCGCGGTGTTGACCGAAATCGTCCAGCCCGCGGAGGACCACTGATGGCAACGGAAAGAACCAGCGTCGAGATCGGCTTTGACGGTGGCCAGGTGATTCCCGCCCGTCTGGACAACAACCAGGTCAAGGCACTCAGAAAAGCACTTGGATCGGGTGACAGCCCCCACGAGATTGAAACCGAAGAGGGAATCCTTCTGATCGACCTCGGCAAGGTCATTTTCGTGCGGATCGATGCCGGCGCGAAGACGGTCGGCTTCTAGCCGACCCTCCGGCGCTTCGGCTCAGCACTTCCCCAGTAGTTTCAGGTACTCGATCCGACGAACAAACGTCTGCTTCATTTCGTCAGTGATCCGGCTGAGGAATTCACGGCGGTAGAGGTCGTCGGTCAGCATCGAGATCGCGAAGTAGAGGCCCGTGAATGAAGCGATCGCCGTTGCCACACGCAGTAGTTCCCTGGTCATGGCAGCTTCGCGCCCGGCCAGCGTGAACTCGAAGAAGACGTCGGCAGGGTGGGTGGTCCAGCTGGAAACTGTCTCCGCTCCGATCGTCAGCAACCCGAAGACCACGAAGAAGATCGCGACAGCGAGAGCAACCAGCAGAACCTGGAGCGACTGGCTGACAAAAAGCACCAGGCCCACGTTCACCCGCTGACGTTGCCGGAGTGGCGGCCCACCGGCACCGGCCTGCTCCTCGAGGTCCGCTACTTCCTTCGGGATCCGCGCGATCAGGAAGCCCGAGCCGAGCAGCATGAAGAGAGCTACCAGCAGCAGGAGCGAGGCATCGGGCAACTGGCTGAACACCTGCCAAAGCTCCGGGGTCAGAAAGAGGATCAAGGAGAAGATCATCAGCAAAGGGACCGCCTTGACCAGCAGGCCGAGGGAGCGGGAGAGCTCACCGAGCAGCCGCGAGAGAGCCCAGCCGATGATCGAGATCACCCCGAAGCCGACCACCCCGAGGATGACGAAAAGTAGCGACAGGTTGAACAGGGCGGTCATCGCAGCGATACCCCAGTGGCCGGAGATGATCCCGGGCAGCAAAGCCGGAATGATCACGAAGGCGGCAAGCTCGGGTCGACCGACCTTTCGCGGCAGGGAGAGGAAGCTCCGGCCCCTCAATTTGTTGATCACGCCGAGGGCGCCCAGCATCAACAACATGGCGGCTACAACCGCTGCAATGTTGCCGAGGGTCGAGAACTGGCTGTTCAGCGGCCCCAGAATTTCGAACACGAGAACCAGCCCGAGCAACGGCACCGAACGATTGAAGATGTCTTCCGAGACCGAGTAATCCTCGGTCAGCAGGGGCAGGCCGGCCCGCCGGAATTCCCGCTCGAACTCCTGCTCAGTCTGTGGTTCGGGACGATCCACGCGGCGATCATCCCGAATGTCTCAATATCCTGCGCTTCTGA
>JAGQUU010000223.1 GCA_020438345.1 Solirubrobacterales bacterium
GACCTTCAGACCGCATTGGCCTGGCGGGATGTGCTGCGCGAACACGGCCATGAGGCCGAGTTGACTTCTGACTGGGAGCTGGATCGTTGGGGGCGGGGCGACATCAACCTCCAGGTTCCGCCAGGGAACTGGTCCGAAGCAGAAGAGCTACTTTCGGGTCTCGACCTGGATTGAGCATCGATTTTCCAGTGGGTCGGATTTCCGGCGCATGTGATGGGAATCCGACCCACCGGATTTTGAGGCTCTGGAGTGGTAGGTTGATGTTGAGGCTCGAACCTGTTCGTTAGCCGTCTCATAATTTGACCCAACATCAACGGCACGGGAGCCGATTTCTTGTGTCCCCCGCGGGATGAAGATAGGCACCCACCTATTTATTTAGGGATCAATGTCGGAGGCGGAGACGGCAGGTTGGGGCCTCGTTTTCCTGCAGGCCGATTTCGGGGCTGGAGTCAGGCAGCCGAAGTGACCGGGCTGAAATCGAAGTCAACCCCGGTTGCCTCGACCGATTCGTTCCAGAGTTGGTTGGCGACTTCGCGGTTCAGGGCGAGTTTGCGTGGAGCCACAACGACCGGACTGCCGCGAAATTCGCGCAGGCCATCGGGGCCGATGTAGGTCCCGCCGGCAAGTCCCGGGTCGGTCGCTGCCCGCAAGGTCGGGAGGGCACCACTTTCCGGCGCCTGGGCGAAGGCGAGATCACTCAACATCAGGAACGGCTTCGAGAGCAGCCCGAACAGGCCGGAATCCAGGTCGTTGCCGGCACTGGTCAGGTTCGTGTTCGACACCCCGGGATGCGCGGCCATGCTTTTCATCTCAAGACCCGCCTCGGTGATCAGGGCCTGGAGGTCCATGGCGAAAACCAGGTTGGCGAGTTTCGACTGGCCATAGGCGGCCCAGCGGCGGTAGCCCTGCGTGCTCTGGAGGTCATCAAAGTTCAAATCTCCGAACCGGGCGGCGACGGAACTGATCGTTATGACCCGGGATTCCGGCTTTCTCTTCAGCGCGTTGAAGAGACGACCGGTCAGAGCGAAATGCCCCAGATGATTGGTGCCGAACTGGAGTTCGAAGCCCTCTTCGGTCCTGAGCTGAGGTGGCGCCATCACACCGGCATTGTTGATCAGCAAATCGAGGCCTTCGGGCAGATCCGAATCAAGCGATTCGGAAAATTCCCTGACCGAATCGAGAGAGGCGAGATCAAGGTTGCGAACCTCGATCCGGGCGTCCTCGCCGGCGGAGCCAAGCCCGGACCGGATCTGCCGCACCGCTTCATCGCCCTTCTGCTGATTGCGGCAGGCGAGGATCACCCTGGCGCCATGCCTCGCCAGTTCACGGCAGGCTGCCAGGCCGATGCCGCTGTTGCCTCCGGTCACGACCGCGCTGCGGCCACTCTGATCCGGCATGTCATCTGCTGTCCAACCCTTGCTCATGGCAGGGAGGCTATCCGTTCACGGAATCGACCATTTACCCTTCCTCAAGTGGAATCTCTGCTCGCCGAATACGTAGCCGACCGCTCCCGTGAGGCGGAGCCCCCGCCCGGTGCTTTCACCGGGGCTGCGGGCGGTGCTGCCTGTGGCGACCTCGCCCGGATTTCATTGACGACCAGCGGGGGTCGAATCGAATCCGCGGTTTTTGCGACCGAGGGTTGTGCGGCGACCCGCGCCGCCTGCGCCTGCGTCTGCGAAATCGTCGAAGGCGAAACGGTGCTGGCGGCGGCGCGGATCGGCACCTCACAGATCGAAGCGGAACTTGGTGGTCTCAGCCCTGCCCGCCGCCATGCCGCGATGCTTACCGCCGATGCCCTCCACCGGGCACTCTCCGCGATTGCCAGTTCAACTGAATCGATCGCTCCACCGGTGGACGGAAGGGTCCTTGTGGCGGTTTCGGGTGGAGTTGACAGCGCTGTGGCCGCTTTGAGGGAACGCGAACGCGGAGCGGATGTAGTCGCGGTGACGGTCAAACTCTGGGCCGACCCCGATACCGACGGCACCAAGGCCTGCTGCTCGCCGGAAGCCGTTCTCGGAGCGCGTTCACTCACCCATGATCTCGGCATTCCCCATTTCACACTCGACCTTGAAGGCCAGTTCCGCGAAAGGGTTGTCGGCGAGTTCCTGCGGGGCTACAGCGAGGGCCGAACACCCAATCCCTGCGTTCTGTGCAACGGCGAGGTACGGATTGCCGCGATGGTTGACCTTGCCGACAGAATGGGTGCCGAATGCCTGGTCACTGGCCACTATGCCCGGGTTGTGGAAGACGAAGGAAGTGCGCTGATAGCCGCCGGTAGTGACGAAGCCAAGGACCAGAGCTACATGCTCGCTGCCCTTCCCCCGGAGGTCGTGGAGCGGCTCCGGTTCCCGCTTGCCGACCTCGCGAAGGCCGAGGTCCGGGAAATCGCGGAGCGGGGCGGGCTGTCGGTGGCGAAAAAGCCGGAAAGCCAGGATCTCTGTTTCCTTGCCGGCCAGAGCAAGAAGGACTTCCTGCTTCGTCACGGCGGGCTGGACGACCGGCCCGGGCCCGTGATCGACACTGAAGGCCGCAAACTCGGTGAGCATCCCGGCCATCATCACTTCACGGTCGGCCAGCGCCGGGGACTGGGTGTTGCCGCGACCGAGCCGCTCTATGTGATTGGTACGGACGCCGAAACCAACACGGTGAAAGTCGGTTCGAGAACGCGACTATCAACTGACCGGGTGAGGCTCCGCGATGCGGTCATGCATCGAGATGGCAGGCGAGTC
>JAGQUU010000224.1 GCA_020438345.1 Solirubrobacterales bacterium
GTCGGCATCACGATGCCGATCGTCAAACACTCGCTGCTCTGCACCGAACCCGAGCACATCCCCGAATTCATCCACGAGGCTTTCCACATCGCGTCGTCCGGCCGACCGGGACCGGTGCTGGTCGATATTCCCCAGGATCTGGCCCGGGCTGAAATCGATTACCAGCAGCGGACCGATCCGGTTGACCTTTCGGGCTACCGGCCGACGGTGGAAGGCAACCTGAAACAGATCCGCCTGGCGGCAAAGGCGATGGCCAACGCCCGGCGCCCGGTGATCTACTCCGGTGGAGGCGTCACCAACGGCAACGCTTCGGCCGAGCTGCGTGAACTCTGTGATGCCGACCTCTTCCCGGTCACGTCAACCCTGATGGGACTCGGTGACTTTCCAGCCGGAAACGAACAGTGGCTTGGAATGCTTGGCATGCATGGCACCCGCAGCGCGAATTACGCGATGGATGAGGCGGACCTGATCATCGCGATCGGCGCCCGTTTCGACGACCGGATCACCGGCAAGCTCTCGGAGTTCGCTCCCTCGGCCAAGTTCATTCACATCGATATCGACCCGGCGGAGATTTCAAAGAACGTCCCGGCCCATATCCCGATCGTCGGTGATGTGAAGCTGGTTCTGCCGAAACTGACCCGCGAGTATCAGGCGCTGCAGACCGACTCCTCCCGTCTCGACGGCTGGTGGAGCCGGATCAAGGCATGGCAGAGTGAGTACCCGCTGACCTGGGAACCGGGTTCGGATGGAGAGATCAAGCCGCAGTTCATGATCGAGATGCTCCACAAGGTCACTGACGGTGACGCGATCGTCACTTCCGACGTCGGTCAGCATCAGATGTGGACCGCCCAGTACTACGGTTTCAACAAGCCGCGCAAGTGGATCAACTCGGGTGGCCTGGGCACGATGGGCTTTGGTTTGCCGGCTGCAATCGGGGCCAAGGTCGCCTGTCCGAATGACCAAGTGGTCTGTGTCAGTGGTGACGGCAGCCTGATCATGAACGTCCAGGAACTGGCCACTGCTGTCAACGAGGATGTCCCGGTCAAGGTTTTCCTGATGAACAACGGTTTCATGGGCATGGTCCGGCAGTGGCAGGAACTGTTCTGGTCCGAGCGCTACAGCGGAGTTGAAAACGGGCCCAGTCCGGACTGGGTCAAACTGACCGAGGCATTTGGCGCGCATGGGCTCCGCTGCGAGGACAGCGCCGACCTTGAGGAAATGATGGTCGCGACGCTCGAACATGACGGCCCTGCCCTCCTGGATGTCAGGGTCAGTCCCCGCGAGAACTGCTACCCGATGATTCCCGCCGGGAATGCGGCAAGGGACATGGTGGGTTGAACATGGCATCTACCGACATGGTCAGGCTTGAAGACCTCCACACCGGTCGCTCGCCCCTCTCGGGCCGCAAGCATGTGCTTTCGATTCTGGTCGAGAACCGTCCCGGCGTACTCGCAAGGATCGCCGGACTTTTTTCACGGCGCGGCTTCAACATTGACACCCTCGCGGTCGGTCCGACCGAAGATCCCGACATCTCCAGGGTCACCCTGACCCTGGACGGGGCCGTTCACCCGATCGACCAGGTGACGAAGCAGCTTCACAAACTGATCAACGTGCTCAAGATCCGGGACATGGAGCCGGAAGAGACCGTCGCCCGCGAAATGGCTTTGTTCAAGGTTTCAGCGGCAGTCGAGAACCGGGCGGAAATAGTCCAGTTCGCGGAGATCTTCCGGGCGAAGATCGTTGATGTCTCCCGTCGAGCGCTGATTGTCGAGGTCACAGGTTCACACGACAAGATCGAAGCCTTCGAGGGCATGCTCCGGCCTCATGGCCTGCTGGAAATGGTGCGTACGGGCGAGGTAGCCCTCGCCCGCGGCGGCGACTGATGCCGGCGCCCTCGACCGGGGCGGAACTCGAAGGGCTGCTGCGAGAATCGCTGGCCCAGGCGTCCGGTCGACGCGGCCAGACAGTGGTTTCGGTCACGTCTCGTTTCGAATGTGAGGATCCGGTAGCGACCGTTTTCGCATCCCGGCGGGCAGGGGAGCCGTTCTTCTGCTGGGAGCAACCGGACCGTGACATCAAGATCGCCGCGCTCGGGAGAGTGCATGAGATCACTTCGAGGGGCCCCCACCGATTCCATGAGATGGCGGCTGATTGCGCTCACCTTTCGGGAGACGCGGTTACCCGCGGTGGCGGGGGATTCACCACGGGACCGGTCTGGACCGGTGGCTTTGCTTTCGACGACGAGACCCCTTCCGATGGCCGGGAGCGGGATCCAGCCTGGGCCTCCTTTGAACCGGCCTCGATGATCCTGCCGGAAATAGCGATCCAGTCATCCCGCGAAGGCACGTTCATTACCGTCAACCTGATGGCCGGGCCGGGCCGGGATGCCGGGAAGCTGGTGTCCGCGGCAATGGCCAGAGTCACCGGGCTCCTGCACACGGAACTGCCGATGATCGATCCTCATCCGAGCCAGTCTCCTTCAATCGAAAGCGACCGCAGTCCCGATGATTACGAACGCTCGGTCGAGGCGGCCGTATCCCGGATCAAGGCGGGGGAGATCGAAAAGGTGGTGCTGGCCAGGAAAGTGGTGGTCAAAGCCCCGTCCGCGCATGATCCGGCAGCAATCTTCGGGGCGCTTCGGCTCGGGTTTCCTTCCTGCTTCAACTTCTGTGTCGGTAGTGGGGAGGCAGCTTTCATCGGAGCCAGCCCCGAGCTGCTGGTTCGCTGCGTGGGCAGGGGGGTGGCGACGGTAGGGCTGGCCGGCTCAACCCGCAGGAGCAGCGACCCGGCGGTCGATGACCATCTGGCCCAGCGGCTCCTGGGAAGTCACAAGGACAGGGGAGAGCAGTCGGTGGTGGTCCGCCGGATCGTCAAGACCCTCAGTCGGATCAGCGTCTGGGTCGAGGCGGCCGACGAACCGGAGATCATCAAGGTCGCGAACATTCAGCACCTCGGCACCCCCGTCTATGCCCAGCTCGCCCAGCCCCGAACGGCGATCGAGCTGGCCGGCCTGCTTCATCCGACCCCCGCGGTCGGTGGTGAGCCCTGGAAGAAGGCCAGCCAGGTCATGGCCGAGGTTGAGCAGATGGATCGCGGCTGGTATGCCGGCCCGGTCGGCTGGATGGACGGATCGGGTGACGGCGAGTTCTGCGTCGCGCTCCGCAGTGCTCTGGTCCGTGACCGTGAAGCCCACCTCTACGCAGGAGTGGGCGTGGTCGCCGATTCCGATCCTGCGGCTGAACTCGCCGAAACCGAGATCAAACTCGGGGCTCTGCTCCCGCTGCTCTCCTGAGATGGCCGACCCCCGGCAGGTCGCTCTGGCCCGGACTTCAGCTACGCACCGGGACTTCGATGATTGATACGCCTCCATACGGTGATCCGGAGTCGTCGAGGGCCTTGAATGCTGTTTCGAGCTCACCGAGATCGGTGGCCCGATGGAACGGAAGCAGGTAGAGCCTGGCGGCATTCTCGACGTCCAGGCCGGATGGGGTGCTCATGAGTGCCTCGAACTCGTCTTCGCTCATCGCTTCTCGCTGAGGAAGACGCTCGAAAATGCCGCCGCCGTTGTTGTTCAGGACAACGATCCGGACCGGTACGTCGAGTCCCCGGGCCAAGGCGAGACTGCCGACATCGTGGAAGAAACCGAGGTCGCCGGTGATTATCGTGGTCGGACGACGAGTTGCCCTGGCGGCACCAAGGCCCGACGCGACCAGACCATCGATACCGTTGGCGCCACGGTTGGCGAGGAACATCAGATCGTGGTCGAGGGCCGGGACCGACTCCTCCTGATCCCGGATCGGCAAGCTGGACGCGGTGTAGATCAGGTTGCCATCGCTCTGGAACCCGGAGAGGGCGGCATGTACCGCTCCGGCGGCAAGTCCGTCCGTCTTCTCCCAGGCGACTGCGATCTCGGCCCGTTCCTGCTTTTCGGCATCCAACCAGCGGTTCCAGAAGCTGTTTCCGGCCGGTCCGTCAATTCGCTGCTCGGATGTGTTTTCGATCTGGTGAAGGAGGGTGGCGGGGTCGCAGCGAACGATCAGGTCGGCGGTGCGGCTGGGTTCGTACCAGCTAAATGCCGGGTCGATCACGATCTGGGCGGGTTTGGTTTCCGTGATCCACTTGCGAAGCTCTTTCGAGGTCGGGAACTCGCCCAGCCTGATGACAAGATCGGGGGCCAGATCCTTCTCCCGTCTCCTGGCGATTCGCTCATAGGCGGTGATAACTGCGCCGCGGTCATGGGGGCCTGCCCTGAACTGCGAAGTCGGTTCGGCCAGGACCGGCGCATGGCAGGCGTTGGCCAGGCGGGCCAGGGGCTGGCGCAGAGAGGAATCGAGCTGGCGACCGGCCAGGATCAGGATCCGGTCGGCGGCCTGGATTGTCGCGACCAGGCGGTTGACTGTCGAGCGATCGGCCCCGCCGGTGCACTGCGTGACCGCTGTAAGTGGCGCGTCATCCCGGCCTTCCAGGGCGAGCCGGCCAGTTGCGGTTACGGCATCCTCATCCGGTACTGGCGCCAGCGGGTCGCGCAGCGGGAAATTCAGGTGTACGGGCCCGGGCCGGGGATCACCGTTCGCCTCGGCGAAACCCCGGCAGGCGACAGAACGGAAGTGGAGCAGGCCGGAATCGTCAGCTTCGTGGCTGCCGACCTCGCAAAACCAGCGGACGCCGTCGCCGAAGAGCTTGACCTGATCAATTGTCTGCCCGGCCCCGATGTCGCGCAGTTCCGGTGGCCGGTCTGCGGTGAGCACGATCAGCGGAACCGACGACAGATCCGCCTCGGCCACGGCCGGGCAGAAATTGGCAGCCGCCGTTCCCGAGGTACAGACCAGAGCCACGGGCTTGCCCGAAGCCTGGGCGGCGCCGACGGCGAAGAACCCGGCGGAGCGCTCGTCGAGGGCTACCTCGGTCTCGATCCCGGATTGCCGGAAGAACGCAAGCGCGAGCGGCGTCGAACGGGACCCGGGCGAGATCACCGCGAGTTCGACTCCGGAGCGGGCCAGCTCCTCGGCAAAAGCCGAGCAAAGCGCGGTATTTCGGTTCGTTCGATCCACCGGAGACGGGAGCCTAGAGGCATCTCGGCCCTTTGGCTCAGTCGAGGCGGCAGCGGGCGAGGACATCCTCGTCCAGAATCACTCCCAGACCGGGACCATCCGCCGGCGGATCGAGCCTGTTTCCGGAGGCGAGGGGACCACTCGAGCCCAGTTGCTCCCGAAAAAGGCGCTCGGTGGCGAGACCGTGGGCCATGCCCGGCCAGGGAAGCTCGGGGTCGAGGGTCTGGGCGGCATGGGCA
>JAGQUU010000225.1 GCA_020438345.1 Solirubrobacterales bacterium
GTTTTGCCTACGGCGCCGAAGCCGCGGTCTGGAGCGACCAGGGCCTCGGTGAAGCGATCGCCGAGGGCGCGGGCGAGAAGGTTTCCCTGGCGACCGACCTGAACCTGACTCTGGAACAGGGCCAGGCCAGTGGCGAGTTGCATCTGCGAGCAGGTGAAAGTGCTTTTGCCTGCCTGAGCTGGGGTGAGGGGATCGGCCCCCACCCCCGCAGTTACCCCGAAGCGAAGGAACGGATCGAATCGTCCCGGGATCTCTGGAGGCAATGGCTCGCCCAGGGAAGCTTCCCCGACCATCCCTGGCGCCGGCACCTTCAACGCTCGGCCCTCGTCCTCAAGGGACTCACCTACACCCCATCCGGGGCCGTACTGGCCGCTGCGACCACTTCCCTTCCCGAAACCCCGGGCGGCGAACGGAACTGGGATTACCGTTACTCGTGGATCCGTGATTCCACTTTCGCCCTCTGGTCGATGCATTCTCTCGGCTATGACCAGGAGGCACGGGATTTCATGGGGTTCGTCCGGGATCGGGCCCTGGAATCCGACGGTGATCTGCAGATCATGTACGGGATCGGTGGTGAACATGATCTGACCGAAAAGACCCTGGATCACCTTTCCGGCTATGGAGGAGCGCAACCTGTCCGTACGGGCAATGGGGCCTTCGATCAGCGTCAGAACGATGTCTGGGGCGCATTGCTTGACTCGATCTACGTGCATCGGCGGGCGCTGGGACCGCAAGCAATCACCGACGAGACGAGACGTCTCGTCTCGGGGTTGGTTGAGAACGCCCTCGAAGCATGGCCAAAACCCGATCAGGGAATCTGGGAAGCCCGCGGCGAGCCGCAGC
Source organism: Solirubrobacterales bacterium (assembly GCA_020438345.1). Taxonomy (GTDB): domain Bacteria; phylum Actinomycetota; class Thermoleophilia; order Solirubrobacterales; family 70-9; genus 67-14. The sequence continues at coordinate 844 of JAGQUU010000225.1, forward strand.
ATTACGTCTCGTCAAAACTGATGATCTGGGTTGCCGTGGACCGTGGTGCCCGCCTGGCCGCAGAATTCGGCCGGCAGCAGTACGCCGACGAACTTGCCGAAAAGGCCCGCGAGATCAAGCTGGAGATCATCGAGCACGGCCTCAGGGACGGGGTGTTCCGGCAGCACTACGAGACCGACGCCCTTGATGCTTCGGTGCTCCTGATGCCGCTGGTCAGGTTTCTGCCGCCGGATGATTCGCGGATCCGTGACACGGTGCTGGCAATCCGTGACGGTCTCGATGATCAAGGCCTGATCCTGCGCTACATCACCGATGAAACTGATGATGGACTCCACGGCGAGGAAGGCACATTCCTGATCTGCTCGTTCTGGATGGTCGCCGCACTTTCGGAGATCGGCGAGGCCGCCGCGGCAAAGACACTTTGCGAACGTCTCCTGGCCGCCTCGGGTGATCTCGACCTGTACGCGGAGGAACTGGAAGCATCCAGCAACCGCCACCTCGGCAACTTCCCCCAGGCTTTTACCCACCTGGCCCTGATCAACGCTGTTTCCCATGTGATCGCCGACGAAAAGCGCGGGGAGACTGAAGCCGGCACGAAAACATCGGTCCTTTCGGAAATGCTGGCCCCGGAATGAATGACGCTGACTTGATCAGGTCGAACATCGCCCGGGTCCGGGGACGGATGGCCGATGCCTGCGAGCATTCGGGACGAAACCCGGGCTCGGTCCGCCTGCTGCTTGCCACCAAGACCGTTGAACCGGAGCGAATCCGGGTGGCGATCGAGGCTGGAGAAAAGCTGGTTGCCGAAAACCGGGTCCAGGAGGTCCGCCGCAAGTTCGAGGAACTTGATGATCTGGACTACGAGCGCCATTTCATCGGGCATCTGCAGTCGAACAAGATCAATGCGCTGCTGCCCTACGTCAGCTGCATCCAGTCCCTTGACCGGATGTCACTCGCGAACAAGCTCCAGAAAAAGCTGGAGCGGGAGGAAGAAACCCGCGAAGTGCTGATCCAGGTCAACACCTCAGGTGAGGATTCGAAGTTCGGCCTCCAGCCGGATCAGGTCGGCACGTTCGTCCGTAAAGTCAGCCATCTGGACCGCTTGAAGGTCCGCGGACTGATGACGATCGGCCTGTTCACCGACGACATCGAACTTGCGCGGCCAAGCCTCCGGCGGCTCCGCGAGCTGCGCGACGAGATCCGCGAACTGAACCTCGAAGACGTCGAAATGACCGAGCTCTCGATGGGCATGACCGGTGACCTCGAAGTGGCAATTGAGGAAGGCTCGACCATCATCCGGGTCGGAACTGCCATTTTCGGCGCACGCCAGACCACGGATGCCTACTACTGGCCCGAATCCGGAACCTGACCAACCCGGATGAGAGGGTCCGAACCGGGCTGACGCCATGGGACGGCGGAACCCAAGGTCAGAGGTTCAGCTCGTAAAGGACATGCGGCATGCCGACATGCCGGATTTCATCCAGGAAACCGAGCCCCGCTTTCTCCATGACTCTCCGCGAGGCACGATTCTCCGGGAGGGTGAGCGAAACCACCCGCTCGATCCCGGCTTCCCGGGCGGTACTGATCGCGGCCCGGGCCATCTCGGTGGCGTAGCCCCGGCCCTGGAGCGAAGGTATGACCGCCCAGGGCAGTTCGACCGCGGGTTCGCCGGCAACGGTGACCCAGGCCAGCCCGCCCCGGCCCACAAAGGCACCACTCTCCCGTTCGCGCACCTCCCACGGGCCGTACCCATGCTTCTCCCAGTGGCTGTGATCACGCCGTGCCATTCGCTCGATATCCGCAGCCGTGAACGGGTTCATCGGTTCCGGCCTGATCCAGGCTTCGACAGCCGGTTCAGTGAAAAGTCGCAGGTAGTTCTCCGCGACCGAGGTGCCGGGCCGCCGGCAGGTCAGATTGGTGGTTGTGGCTTCGCCACGCCCCGTCAAATCGCCAATCAACCGGCGCCGGCCAGAAGCAGCTTCGATTGTTTGCGAACCTTGCCCTGAACGATCGGACTCCAGCCCAGCAACGTCCCGGGCAGCCCGAGCGCCATTCGCGCCCATTTCCAGAAGTCGAAACTGTCGACATGGTCGATGATCAGCCCATCCTGGAAGCGAAAGCTCGCATCGATTTCGTTGTGAACGATCCGCCCGGTCTGGCTGAAGGGATACACGGCCGACCAATGCGCCGTTCCCACGTCGCCTTCGGCCTGATGTTCGCCAAGGGTGATCTCAAGGCCATCGGAGCGTCCCAACAGCATCCGCCACATCTTCGCCACTTCGGGCCCGTTCAGATCCTGAAAGACCGGGTCATGAAAATGGATCTGCTCGTGATAGCAACCGGCCATGGTTTCGGGATCACCAGCCGCGAAAGCCTCATAAAACCGGACGATGACTGCGTCGTTCGCGCTCATACGCCGATCCTAGCCTTCTTTGACGATGCCCTGGGCAGCATCACGGACCTCACCGATCAGTTCCTCCAGTACATCCTCGAGCGCCAGCACGCCGACCGTCTTGCCCCTGCCCCTCGCGCCGCGCACCACGACCCTCGCCAGATGCGAGCCCGATGCCTGCATGACCGAGAGGACTTCCCGCAGCTGGTCGGTCAGCCGGACAGTCGGCAGCGGACGAACCCAGGACTCGGCGATCGGCCGGTTGCGGTGTTTGTCTTTCACTTCAAGCGCGTCCTTCAGATGGAGGTATCCGATCATTTCGCCATCCCGCGTGACCGGAAAGCGCGAAAAGCCGGTCCGGCCTGCGGCCTCCTCGACCTCGGCCGGGGTGACTGTGATCGGCAACGTGACGATCGTCTCCAAAGGCAGCAGCACCGCCCCAGCGTCACGCTCCTCGAATTCGAGCGCACCGGTCAGAAGCCTTGATTCGTCGGCGTCGAGCATCCCCTCGCGGCGGGATTCCTCGACCAGACCGGCGACTTCATCCCGGGTGAAGGCGCTGGTCACCTCGTTTGAGGGAGTCACTCCGATCGCTCTCAGGACCAGATTTGCGATCGCGTTCAGCAGCCAGATCGCCGGGAAAAGCACCGTCACGACCAGCGACATGAGCGGGCCGAGCACCAGCGCCGAACGCTCCGGCTTGGAGAGCGCGATATTTTTCGGCACCATCTCGCCGAGGATCACGTGGAGACCACCCACGATCAGCAGGGCGATCACCAGCGCAGCGGGGTGAACCAGAGAGAGCGGGATGCCGATCGATTCGAAGGGCCCTTCCAGCCCGTGGGCGATCGCCGGTTCAGCCAGGGCGCCGAGACCCAGCGTGCAGAGTGTGATTCCGAGCTGTGCCCCCGCCATCATCAGGGAGACGTTCTCCATCGCCCGCAGGGTGATTCGCGAGGCCCAGCCACCATCGTCTGCCTTCGGTTCGATGACAGAGCGACGGGCGGAGATCAGTGCGAATTCGGCCCCGACGAAAAAGGCGTTGCCGGCCAGCAGGAACAACGAGACTGTGAGGGCGATTCCGGCGCTCACTTGCCACCCTCCCCGCTCTCGCCGCCGGCACCGGATTCCGGCTTGTATCCGGTGACGGAGAGCCGTACCCGGTCGACACGGAGGCCGTCCATCCTCAAAACCGACAGGTCGGCTACCAGAGGATCCTTTTCCGGGCCGACCGCATCGACCCTTACCGAGTCTCCACGGCCCGGTACCCGTCCGAGCTCGAAGGCGATTAGCCCCGCGACCGTTTCGTAGTCCTCATCCTCGGGCAGCAGGACGCCGATCTGGTCTTCGATTTCATCCGGACGGAGCAGACCGGAAATCGCCCATGCTCCCTTGCCGATTTCACGGATCGGGTCTTCCTGATGGTCATGTTCATCCCGGACCTCGCCCACGATCTCCTCGATCAGGTCTTCGAGCGTGACGATGCCGTCAAAACTGCCGAACTCGTCGACCACCACGGCGATCTGAAGACCGACCTTCCTCAGTTCGGCGAGCAGCGGATCCAGCTCGATGGTCGAGGGGACCAGCACCGGGTCAGCCATCACCTCACTGATTTTCACCTCGTCGCGTTCCTCATAAGGAACCGACACCGCATGCTTCAGATGAACGATCCCCTCGACGATCTCGGAGCCTTCCCGGATCACCGGGAAGCGGGAGCGGCCATCTGCCCGGGATGCCTCGATCACGTCAAGGACCGTCTGTTCCGGTGTAAGTGTCTGGACCTTTACCCGTGGAGTCATCACGTCATCGGCCCGGAGTTCCCCGAACTCAAGAGATTTCTCGAGCAGCTGGGCGGTGGGGATCTCAAGTGTGCCCTGGGCGGCTGATCTTCGAACCAGGGAGGTCAGCTCCTCCGGCGAGCGGGCCGAGGCCAGTTCTTCCTGGGGCTCGATTCCGATCAGCCGCAGAATCCCGTTGGCGATGTTGTTGGTAGCCCTTACGATCGGATGAATCACACGGGTGAAGCCGCGCTGGAATCCCTGAACCGCCTTGGCTGTGGCCAGGGGACTGGCAATGGCCAGGTTCTTGGGCACAAGCTCACCGAAGATCATTGTCAGGCCGTTGGCGAGAATGAACGCGATTGCGAGAGCGACTCCGGTTACCGCATTCCCCGAGACACCGAGCGACTCCAGCGGACCGTCGATCAGCGAGGCAACCGCCGGTTCCGCCAGAAAGCCGATGATCAGGTTGGTAACGGTGATCCCGACCTGAGCCGAAGAGAGCTGGGTCGAAAGGCTCTTTAGCGCCGTCCTGACCCCTCTGGCCCGCCGGTCGCCCTCCTCTGCCTCGCGGTCAACGCTGGACCGGTCCACGGTCACGAAGGCGAATTCGGATGCCACAAAAAGTCCGCAGGCGAGAATCAACCCCACGGAAACGAGCACGAGCAGCAGCTCGATCATCGGGTCAGCGCCCCCCGGATTCGGGTCGGGCGCCTGGTACTAGAGCCGGGGTCGTCGTCCATCCAGGTTTCCGCGAAGCCGCATTGAGGCCAAGAATAGCCGGGTTTGGCAGACGTTCCCCGCTGCCCGGGTACCCTTTCAGTGTTAGGGCAAGTGTTGAGGCTCAGGTTCAAAGACCTGCTTTTCGCTGCTTTCGCGGCACTTTTCCTGCTCTCGGCAGGAACCAGCACTGCTGCCCCGGTGCCGGTGGTCCACGGCAATCAACTGGTCGACTCGACCACAGGGCGGCAATTTCTTCCACGCGGGGTCAACTTCCCCGGCTTTGAATACGCCTGCCAGCAAGGCTGGGGTTACGGCAACAGCGGGACCGGACCCGGGCAGGTCGAGCAGACCGTTTCGGCGATCGCGGACTGGCATATCAACACGGTCCGGTTGCCCTTGAACCAGGATTGCTGGCTGGGCGATGACGGCCTGCCGGCCGGCGAGTTGACAACAGGCGACTACCGGGATGCTGTCGAGAACTTCGTGTCCGCGTTGAACGCGGTCGGAATAGTGGCTGTCCTCGACCTCCACTGGACCGGTCCGAACGGTGTCGAGGCCGACGGATTGCGGCCCTTGCCCGACGATCGCTCTCCCGCATTCTGGGGTTCGGTGGCTAGCCGGTTCCGGCTTTCCCCTTCGGTCATCTTTGACCTGTTCAACGAACCACATTCACGCTGGGGCACCGGGAGCTGGCTGTTCGAGCTGGGTTGGGACTGCTGGGCCGACGGGGGCTGCGACGCTCCGGCAGAAGCCGATACCGACCCTGAGAGCGGGCTGGACTGGTACCAGACAACCGGCATGCGATCCCTGGCCCAGGCGGTCCGTTCAACCGGCGCCGCACAACCGATCCTCGTCTCCGGCATCGACTACGCAAACGATCTGCGGGGCTGGCTGGCCAACCGGCCGGTTGACAGTCAGCTGATCGCCGGCTTCCACAACTACCCGATTCAGCGTTGTCACGAGCAAAGCTGCTGGAACAGCGAGATCGGAGTCCTGGCGAGCCATGTCCCGGTTCTCGCCGCCGAGTTCGGTCAGAACGATTGCGAGAGCCCGGACCACATGAACAACTTCATGAAGTGGGCCGACTCCCGAGGCATCGGATACCTCGCCTGGGCCTGGTGGGTCCTTCCCGTCCTGGGATGCGACAACTACGCCCTGATCTCGGATCTGGACGGAACGCCTCTCGCTCCGGCCGGCACTGCACTTCATGACCACCTTGCGGAACTGGAGCGGGAGCCAACCGCACCCGATCCCGTTCCGGTCCGTCCGGAGGACCCTCCGAGGACTGAAGAATCTGTACGGCCCGACGTTGACGGGAAGGAAGTGGTTGTGGTGAAGCGCCGGCATTCCCGACTGAAGATCAGGCAGGCCGTCTGGAGGAACGGCAAGCTGCGACTGCGAATTCAAATCAGCCCGCTTGCGTCTTTCGCCGTTCGCCTGAGGTTGCGCCTGATCGTTGACCCGGCAGCCGCTGTGCCTCCGACAACTGACCGCAGGCTTATCCGGCGAAATCTGACCGTAAGTTCCAGCCGCGAAAAGCTGGTGATCGCCAACATTCCTGCCGGCCTGAAACCGACTCTGGTGATCGCCAGCTATCCGGGGGATCAGCGTTTGCGCCCGAAGACGGTCAGGAAACGACTGTCGTCATCTGTGTCGGGTGTCACCCGGCGCTCGGGGTCGACCTGAGAAGATCAGGTTCATGGCTGTACGCGAAGTCATCGAGATTCACGGCCAACCGGTCACCTACCACAGCATGGGTTCAGGCCCGCCGCTGCTGTTGATTCATGGCATAACTTCAAGTTCGAGGACCTGGAAGAGCATCATGCCCCGGCTGGCGAAGAACCACACGGTGATCGCCCCTGACCTGCTCGGCCACGGCCGCTCCGCAAAACCGCAGGGGGACTATTCACTCGGTGCCTATGCCAGCGGAATTCGCGACCTGCTTGTCGCATTGGACATCCCAAAGGCGACGGTTGTCGGCCACTCGCTCGGTGGCGGAATTGCCATGCAGTTCTGCTACCAGTTCCCGGACCGGATTTCCCGCCTCGTCCTGGTTGACACGGGTGGCATCGGCAGCGATGTCAACCTTGTGCTTCGTGCGGCAGCCCTGCCTGGCGCCGAATTCGTACTGCCTCTGCTTTTCACCCCCACCCTTCACGACGCCGCCGTGAAGGTACGGAACTTCGTTTCCGGCTTCGGAATCCACGGCAATGCGGATGTCGAAGGTGTGGCCGAAGGCTTCGCCTCTCTTACCAAAGCCGATTCCCGCCGGGCCTTCCTGAATACGGTCCGCTCGGTGATCGATCCGAGTGGACAACGGGTCTCCGCCGCGGACAGGCTGTACCTGACAAGCGACATACCGTCGATGATCGTCTGGGGCGACAAAGACAAGATCATCCCGGTCGCCCACGCTGACCTCGCCCATGAACTGATGCCCGGAAGTCGACTGGAGATCTTCCCCGGGGCAGGACATTTTCCCTTCAACGATGATCCCGACCGGTTTATCAGGGTACTCGAGGACTTCATCGAAACAACCGGTGAAGCGGACCTGGATGAGGAACACATCCGGAGAATGCTGCTGAAGCGCCAAAGCGAAAACTCCACCGAGGCTGCCTGAGGCAGCGACTTGGGCATACTCGTAGATATGAGCGACGAGTTGCCGGTTGAAGAAGTCCTCTCCGCACTGGAGGAGTATCAGCGGCGCACCATCGGTTTGTACCGGGAACATGCGGAAGACCCGGAAGCCTGTGTGAAGGCCATGGTCAGGCTTCATCTCGCCTGGACAGAGGAATCTCCGGACCGGGCCAGAATGGTCGCGCGGTACCGGAACCCGGTTCAGGCCGGGCCGGGCCGGGAGCGGCTCACCGAATCCAACCAGGCCTATTTCCGGGAATCAAAGGAGTGGATCAGAAACGCAACGGAATCGGGTCGCATGCCGTCGATCTCGTTCAACGTCCTACACGCCCTGGTCTTCGCGCCGACCCAGGAGCTGGCTAAGCACTGGCTGGGCGGAAGACTGAAAAAGGAACCAACCGAGTACGCGGCTGCAATGGGCGCCGCCGCCTGGGCCGGAATCCTGGCCGCGGGGGACAGCCGATGATCATCGATGCCTGGATGCAGCACCCCACCCCGCGCTTCCTTTCCCACCGGGCATTCGCATCCCTCATGCGCTGGACCGGCCAGGAACCCCCGAGCGAGGAGATCCCGATCGATGCCTCGCTCGCGGCGATGGATTCAGGCGGGGTAGATCACGGCCTGCTCAGCGCCTGGCATTCTCCTGCCGGGCCGATGATCGGCAACGAAGAAGTGGCGGCCTGTTGCGCCGCCCACCCGAATCGCTTCAGCGGCCTTGCCGCGGTCGACCTTTCACAACCGATGGAAGCAGTGCGTGAACTCCGCCGCCGGGTGACCGAAGACGGCTTCAAGGGTCTGAGGATGCTTCCCTGGCTCTGGGAAACCCCGCCGACCGACCGTCGTTTCTATCCCCTGTTCGCGGCCTGTGTCGAGATGGGAATCCCGTTCTGCACCCAGGTCGGCCACACCGGACCGCTGATGCCCTCCGATCCCGGCAGGCCGATCCCGTACATCGATCAGGTGGCGATTGATTTTCCCGAGCTGGTCATTGTCGGTGGCCACATCGGCTATCCCTGGACCGAAGAAATGGTGGCGGTCTGTCGCAAGCACGAGAACGTTCACATCGACACCTCCGCTTACACCCCGGGGCGCTACCCCCCGGAACTGATCGCCTACATGAAATCGAAGTCAGGCCGACGCAAAGTTCTCTGGGGTTCGAACTACCCGATGATCCCCCCGCAGAACGCCCTTGAAGGGCTGCAAGACCTCGGGCTGGACGAAGAATCGCGAAACCTCTTCCTTGGTGGAAACGCCCGTCGGGTCTTCAACCTGACCATCTGAAGCGGTTTCAGACCTCGACCGGGGTCAGCTCCGGGCGCTTCGCGTGACGGCCGTCTCCGGATGATTTTCCTGCCAGGCGACGGTAGATCCAGGGAGCGAGGAAAGCCCCGGCCCACCGGACCTCGGCCAGCATCTGTTCAGTGAAGGCCGGCCTGGGTCGCTCGGGGAGCGTACCCGGCCAGGGCTGACCGTCCGGTAGCGGTTCGATCAGGGAAAACATGCCGTCGGCAAGTACCTGGTGACCGGCCGGGTTTAGATGAAGCCGATCCGGGCACCAGTGGCCGGGGTCGGCCACATCAGCCAGCGCTTCGATATCGAGAATCAGGGTGCCGTGCCGTTCAGCGATTCTCCGCAGCCCCCGGTTGAACTCGGCCATCGTCTCCGAGAGCAATTTGCCGACCGGCATCATGAGCGCAGGGTCGGGGTAGGTGACCGTGAGCACAGTCGCTCCCGATGCGGCCAGCCGGGCCTGCATCGTGTCCATCCGGGCGAGGATCAGGTCGATCCTGCGTCCCGGCCGGAGCACGTCATTGAGCCCGCCGACGAGGCTGACCAGATCCGGTTCCATCGACAGGCAGAGGTCCATCTGGTCTTCATCGATCTGGGCGAGCAGCTTGCCCCGGACGGCCAGGTTCGCGTACAGCAACCCGGTTTGAGCCGTCCCTTCCGGACCGGACCGGACCTGCCCTGCCGCCAGGCGGTCCGCGAACCGGTCAGCCCAGCCGCGTTCGGCCCCTCCGGGACCAGTCGGGTCGCCGACCCCCTCGGTCTGACTGTCGCCGATCGCGACGAAACGCTCGAAAGTCAACCCCCTGCTGCCTTGCATGCCGACACCCTAACGGAGCAGGAACTCCTTGCTCATTGGTGCATTCGCTCGATTGTGGCCGGAAGGGCCGGAACCCGGCAACGACGCATTTCCGACTTGAGACCGGCACGCATCCTGTCAAGTAGCGCCTGGCTGGTTGACGAGAGCGCGCGGCCGCTATCGCGGTCAACCAGGTTGTTGACCTGATCCGGATCCCGGGTCCGGTCGTACAGCTCGAATTCGGGCTTTCCTCCATGCGGATCCAGATAGATCGCATAGGTCGCTTCCGGTGTGCGCCATGCCCTGATCCGGTTCGCGCCGGGCGTCACGTCCCGGTAGGCCGTCCCCGACTGGTGATCGTCATAGGTAAAGAGGGTTCCCTCCTGTACCGAATCTGCTCCCTCAAGGAGGATCGGCACAAGGCTGTGGCCCCGGAGCTCGAGCCCTTCGGTTTCCACTCCGGCCAGCTCGGCCATGGTCGGCAGGACGTCACAAAGCGAGGCGGGCGCACCGGTCCGGCGCGGTTCCGGAAACAGCTTCGGGTTGGAGACGATCAGCGGCACGTTGACGGTCTCCTCGTAGGCGTTGAACATCTTCTGCCGGAGACCGCCATGGGACATGCCGAGATCACCATGGTCCGAGGTCCTGAAGATCACCGTTTTCGAGCGCAGGGAATCCGGGTCACCGGGGTCGCCCAAGGCATCGATGACGCGACCGATCTTGGAATCCGCGAGACGGTGAAGGTGAGCGTAAAAACGGCAGTACTCGAGCCGCTGCTCGCCCTCGACCGGACCGAGAAAACCGAGCTGGCCCATCTTGAGCATGGCATGGGCGCGAGGCTTGTTCTTCAGGTTCTCGTCGACCGAGGGTGGCAGCTCTACGGCGTCGAGGTCAGCCCATTCGTCCCGCGAGTAGCCGCCTTCCTCAAAGGACGAGGGGTAGCCGAGCACATCATGCGGATTGACCAGCGAGAAGATCAGTGCCCAGGGCTCCTCCGGAGGATCGGCCAGGAACTCTTCAGCCTGACGGGTGAAATCCTCGTCGTACCCTTCTTTGCTCTTGCCTGATCCGTGGCCACCACCGAAGTGACTGGGTTCGATGTTCTCACCGGCATCGGGCGGCACCCATCCTTCAAATCCGTAGTCCTCCGCGAGGCGATCGGAATCAATCTGTGCCCAGTCATCTCCCACCGGCTGGGTCAGATGCCATTTGCCCTTCAGCACTGTCTTGTACCCGGCCCGTTTCAGGACGGACGGAAGGTTTTCCATGTCCGGGTCAAGCTCACGCTCGTCGGTTCCTCCGTTGGGCCGGCGTATCGCGCCCTTGA
>JAGQUU010000027.1 GCA_020438345.1 Solirubrobacterales bacterium
CCACCGGCACGACGGGTGCCACCGGAAACGACGGGGTTAGCAGCTCGGCGGTGATGAACGGTCACTCCTATCTCACCTTTTTCCCCCAGTACTTCGCGACCTCCGGAGTCAGTTCCGCTTCAGCTGCCAAGATCGGGGTGACCACGATCTCGCCGGCCGTTCCTGTAACTGCCCGGAACCTGGCGGTACGGTTGGGGACAGCCCCGGGCGTGGGCAACGTCCGGGCGATCTATTTGACCGATGACGGTAGCCTCGTCCTGGGCTGTGTCGTGGGCGGTCTTTCGACCGCCTGCAACGAAACCTCCACAAACGCGGTTATATCCCCGGCAAGTGAGCTGGTCATGTTCTCCAGCACTGGCGGACTCCCGGTCGACTCCGAAATCGATTTCGCCTTTACCATCGGCCCTTGAGCCCGATTTGTGACGGTCAGGAAGTGACCGTCATCCGATCCAAAGGACCGGTTGCGAACGGGGCCGGCAGGGCTAGCGACCGATGCCGACCGACACCGTCCGGTTCATCACGCGACCCTTGCCGTTGGAAACCAGGATCGATGCGGTAGCAAGCCCGACTTTGTGACCCTTGGGTATCCGCTGGAAGACCCGCTGTGGGACTACCACGCTCACCGATCGGATCTGGCCGGCGCGGAACCTGGACGAGTCGAATCTCGCGGTGCCCCAGAAGACCCTGCTGCGGATCGTGAGACGCACGGATACGTTTCGGATCCGGCAATGAGCCTCGCGACAGAGGACATTGGCGAGTCTGAAACTGCGAGCACCTCCGACCCTGACCGGGCCCTGCGCGACCTTGGTGACCCGGGGCCGAAGCACGACGGTGCTGCCGGCGGGGCCGGTCGGGCCAGCCGGTCCCACACTGCCACTCGGGCCTGGCGATCCGTTGGCTCCCTGGTCTCCGGTGGACCCGGTTGCTCCTGTCGCGCCGTCCCCGCCGGTCGTACCCGTGGCACCGGTAGGACCGATCGGGCCGGTCGTGCCAGTAGCTCCGGTCGTGCCTGTAGGCCCGGTGATGCCCCGCAGCCACTCCTCGAAGTAGACATCGCCACCGGCCATGGCCTGGTTGATTCCCGCGCACTCCGGAATCGTTCCCGGGCGGTGAGGGGGCGAAGGATTGCCATTGTCGTTGTAATTGGGTCCCTCATTGCAGCCCCACCAGTTCTGGCGGGCATCGATCGTCACCGGTGTCTGGTTGTTCACGGCAAGGGACGGGCTGGCTTCGGTGATCCGGTTCCTGTGAACGGAGGTACCGTTCGGGTCGAGAAATTCACCGGGGGTGACCGATGCGACACGGTCGGCCTGGAGGAAGGTCGGTACGCCCTGCGAAATATTGTCCGCGATGAACGCTTCCCGGACCAGTCCCGAAATCTGGATGCCGGTCCCGGTCGAGTTCGGAGAAGTAATCGAGTTGCCGGTGATCTCAGGCTCGTTGATCGCACCGCGGTAATTGTTCGCGTACTGGCCCGTGGTCATCTGGATCGCTGGTCCGCCAGCACTGTTGAGGACGATGCTGTTTCCGCGGACAACCGGCTGATTGAAACCTGGGGCCTGGGGAGACCCCCAGCTCACATTCGCGGCGAAAAAGATGCCGGAACCGAGGACCGTGTTGTCGATCAGGGATTGCTGGGCTACATCCGAGTTGTCCGCGCCGTTGGTTATGTCTCCCTGGAGGTTGAAATAGGCGACCGGGCCGGAGGTCCCCTGACAGATCAGACTGTTGCGCACGGTTTGCGCGCGGGTGGCATTCTCGACCAGGAACCCGTTCTGGGTCTGGCCACAAACGGACCCGCCCGTAAACAGGACTTCGGCACTCTGCCCGCCGGTGAAACTCCGCAACCTGACACCGACGCTGGAACCCCCATTGGATCCATCGAGTTGCAGTTCGCGGAAAGTGTACTTGTAAGGTCCGCCGGCCAGGGGCGATCTTACGTACAGCCCGGCCTTGTTGGCAATGGCGGGGTTCGGTGCACCTACCGAGACAAAAGATTCAACATTGAAGTTACGAACTGTGACATCACCCGGCGCAGTCACTGAAATGGTCCCCGGGGTGGTAGCTGTCGTTGAGAGACCTCCACTGATGGTGGTCTGTGCGCTGCCGTTACTGGTCCCGCGCAGCGTCAACGCCTTGGTGATTTTTACGCCGTTCGGGGTTTCAACGAACGTGCCGGGCCCGACATTGACCGTGTCACCTGCCAGAGCCAGGTTGACCGCATAGCTGATCGTCTGACAGGGGGTCATGACAGGGCCACAGCCGGGCGCGTCGGTGCCGGTTGTCTCGACCTGAAGCGAAGCGGCCGAAGCCGGGTTTGAGGCCCAGACAAGCCCGGCCATGATCAGCAGGGAGAGCATCCCGGCAAGTCGGCGCAGTCGCGCAAAGTCCGAAGTCTGAAGGCTCCCTGAAGCCGTCCCATACCTGCTGGTCATGTTGATCTCCCTTGGAGGATTCGAGCATTTGCGGCGGGAAACAAGAATTTCCACCGGTGACTTGAACATCCAGAGTAACAGGAACTTTCGCGTACTCCACAAGATCTTTGTGCCTCGTCATGGCACCGTCGACTACCTGTAGCGTCCGTCTTGTGAGCGAGAAATCGAGAATCGTCATATTGCGGGAGCTGCTTGCGGCGGGCCGCGAGCAACTGGAGGAGCGATTCGAGGTCGAGTCTCTCGGTCTCGACGCGACCAGGCCCGAGATGCTTGCTGCAGCAAAGGGGGCAGACGCACTGGTGAGCGACCTGACCTTTTCGGTCGACGGTGAGCTGCTCGATGCGGCTGGCCCCGGGCTGAAAGTGGTCGCCAATTACGGCGTGGGCTATGACAACGTCGACCTTGAAGCCAGCGCTTCCCGCGGCGTGACGGTCACCAACACTCCCGACGCCCTTACCAACGCCACCGCGGAGCTCGCTCTGGCTCTTGCCATGGCCGCCGCCCGCGACCTGCCCCAGGCAGAAGAGGACCTGCGCGCGGGGAGATGGAAGGGCTGGGATCCGCGTCGCTGGCGGGGTTTCGAGTTGAGTGGGGCGACAATTGGCGTGGTAGGCGCGGGACGGATCGGTGCCCGCTTCATGGAACTGGTGTCGGGATTCGGTGGCGATCGTCTTTACACCTCACGGTCCCCGAAGTCCGAACTTGAGTCCCGGCATGCGGCAGAGCGGGTTGATCTGGACGAATTGCTCAGCCGCTCCGATCTGATCAGCCTTCACCTGCCGGGGGGAGCCGGAACCCGTCACCTGATCGATGAGCAGGCGCTCGGGCTGATGAAACCGACTGCTGTTCTGGTCAATACCGGTCGCGGCACCCTGATCGATTCGAAGGCACTCATCCATGCGCTCGAAGAAGACCGACTCGGCGCTGCCGGACTCGACGTTTTCGAAGGCGAGCCCGCGCTGGATCCCGGTTTCCTGACCGCACCACGGGTCGCTCTGGCCCCTCACATCGGTTCTGCCACCTACCGTTCCCGGGATGAGATGGCACGGATCGTCGCGGCCAACGTGACCGCGGTGCTCGAAGGTCGAGAGCCGCCCAACCGGGTCTGACCAGAAAGGGCCCCGGCCGTCGCCGGGACCGAAGCCCTTCCTGACTTTTCAGGCGGGCGCCTCGCCCGCTAGCGCTTGATGCGAATCGTCTTCACGCGGGACTTGCCATTGGCCGATGTGACCTTGACCTTCACCCGCTTGATCTTCCCCTTGCGAAGTGTGCGCGCTGCCTTGCGGGCAATCTTCACGCGGACCATGCCCTTGCCGGCCTTGCTCAGGTGGAACCGGCCCTTGCCGATCGCCCTGCTTCTGCCGGGGAGGTTCACCTTGACCTGGCCGGAACGGGTTGCTGACCGAAGTCCGACCAGCAGGCTGCGTCCGGTGATTCTGGCGCTGTAGATCGAGGGGGCCGGGGCAGCCGTGGCCCTGGTCACCTTGATCGACGCGCTGTCACTGAGGACGGCGCCCGGGCCCTGGGTCGTGGACGTGCTGACCGTGGCCTTGTTGACGTAGGTGTGCTCGTTTACCGTGGCCGAGCTGTCGGTTCGGGCCTCCAGACACAGCAGATAAAGCTTGCCGGTCAGGGGATGCGAGGTCGCGTTCCAGACATAGAACACACGGCTCTTCGGCTGCGGGTCGTTACCCAGCGGCACCAGACCGTCGTCGAATTCCCACCCGCCGACTATTCCTTTGCCGTTTTCGCCACAGATAAGTGATTCAGTGGCCTTCTCGCCCGCGCCAACCTGGATCGGCTTGGTGATCGTGTTGAAGTGCAGCCAGGAACTGGCTCCGTTCAGCTCGCTCGTCTTGTTTGACAGGCAGCGAATGCTGGCCTTGACCGTGGTGCTGCCACCGCTGATCTTCAGCGTCAGTTTGCGGCCGGTCTCGCCGACCGGTGCGTTGGCCAGAATCAGGGCACGGCCACCGGAAATATCAATGCCGGGGGCGACCGGGGTTGAGCCAGCCGGGCAGTTCAGGCTGATGTCATGGATGCCGGGGTTCAGGACGACCGTCTGGTTGACGGGCGGACTGACCGTGAGGCTGCGACCGTCCGTGGTCTTGCCCGGCAGGCAGACAGCGAACAACTTGAGCTGGGCCTGGCCATTCGCATGGTTGGTCACCCTGGTCTGGTAGCTGCCGCTGGTATCGGACTCGAGCCTGTGAATTTCGATGTCGTTGGCATCGCCGGTGCCCTGGTCGATGTGATCGATCCGGACCGCAGCGTCGGAGATGATGTCACCCGGATTGCAGGCGATCGACTCGTTGACGGTGTTGCCTGGCTGCATCGAGATCTGCTTCTCGACCTTGTAGATGGTCAGCTGTTCGTTTTGAGTGCTGACACCTGCGGATGGCAGGGTTGTTTTGACCTTGACCTTGTAAGTCATCGTTTGGCCGGGGGCGACAGTGCCGGCGACACAGGTGACACTCTGGCCGCTCACGGTGCAGGGCGAATCCACTTCGATGATCGCGAGTCCGGCCGGGACATCATCGGTGATCACTACATCGCTGGAACTTGCTGTGCCCTGGTTCTTGATCGAGAGTTTGAATGTCACGTGGCCACCCTCGACGACCTCGTACTGGTCAGCGAACTTGCTGAACAGGAGTTTGGGCTTGCCGGGATCGGTCGGACCGGTCGGGCCGGTGGGGGAAGTCGGGCCGGTCGGGCCGGTAGGGGAAGTCGGACCGGTCGGGCCGGTTGGCTCGGTGGGGCCGGTAGGACCGGTCGGTTCCGTCGGGCCAGTAGGACCTGTGGGTTCGGTCGGGCCAGTGGGGCCCGTCGGAGCGGTCGGGGTTGCGCGACGGGCCGTGAGCGCCACCTCGTCGTAGTCGAAGGTTCCAGAGGGGGCCAGGCCGAGCGTCTCGGTGATCACGTTGGTGGTGATCACGATGCGATACGCGTCGCCAATCGTCAGGCCGTCAGCCGCCAGCGCGCTGCCCGGGATGTTCACCCAGGAATCGGCATTGGTTGCGGGACCGTTCGGAATCAGC
>JAGQUU010000226.1 GCA_020438345.1 Solirubrobacterales bacterium
ACCAGTTGGGTGATGAGGCAATGGCTTTCCTGCGCGGGCTCGACGGGACATCAGCCCGCCGCGACGAGATCGGCATGTACCACGCTTCGCCACGAGATCCGATCTGGGAATACGTGGTGGACAGCGACCTGGCCGAGGACAATCTCTCGGTACAGGAGGAGAGAATCGCCCTGATCGGTCATTCCCATATCGCGCTCTACTTCACCCGGATCGACGAGATGTCACGGGTTTCTTCAGTTCTTGCCCCGGAAGGGACCGAATTGAACCTGGCCACGGGCAAATGGCTGATCAACCCCGGAAGTGTCGGCCAGCCTCGTGACGGCGACCCGAGGGCGGCCTGGGCGGAGCTCGACACCGAAAGCCTCAAAGCCCGGTTCCATCGGGTGGAATACCCGATCGAGCAGGCCGCCCAGGCCATTCACGATGCCGGGCTTCCACCCCACCTCGGCGATCGTCTCTACAAGGGCCACTGAACATCCGAAGCCGATTTGAAAGCCCGACGAATCAAACATCTAGACTCGCCACGAATGCGATTTTCAGACCGAAAGACTTTGCGAAGGGGGCCGCTTGCCTGCCTGTTGGCCTGTCTGGCCGTGTTGCCGCTGCTCGCTGGGTGTGGGGAGGACCGAAGCAACCTGATCCCCACCGGCACTTCGGAAGAACTGGTCGCGAAACTGGACGAAGTACAGTCACTCGCCGACGCCGGGGATTGCTTCGCGGCGGCAGATGCGAGCCTTGAACTGGGGAATCAGATCGAGCGGCTCGGAGGAAAAATCGACCCGAGACTGAAACGTTCGCTGCTGGACGGTGTCACTCAGTTGCAGCTTGCGATCGCCGACATCGATGCGGCCGATTGCGCCGAACCGGGCACCACGGAGACGACCGAACCTCCAGAACCGGAAACCGACACTTCGACGGAGATCACGGGGACGACTGATCCGGCCGGAACTACCGGCGAGAGCGACCAGACCGATGAAGAAACCGACCCAGAACAGGATCAGACGGACCAGCCATCAACTCCACCTTCCGGAAACGGGAACACAAACCAGACCGACACGCCCGTTGCGCCGACCACACCCACCACTCCCTCTACCCCCACCACTCCGACCCAGCCTTCCAGCCCCGGTTCGGGTGGCCTGGGACCGGGATGATCACCAATGACTGAAACGACCGTCCTTGCGGACCGATACGAGCTCCACGACAAACTCGGTTCCGGTGGCATGTCCAATGTCTACCGGGCAACTGACCGCATCCTCGAGAGGACCGTCGCGGTCAAGGTACTGGCCGAGCACCTTTCTGACGATGACCGTTTCGTCGCCCGTTTCCGGCGCGAGGCCCTGGCCGTCGCGAAGCTCATTCACCCGAACATCGTCCAGGTTTATGACACCGGGGTTGATCACGGGCGGCATTTCATCGTCATGGAATGCGTGGAAGGCAAGTCCGGCGCCCAGATTCTGAAGACCGATGGCCTCGTGGGTTCGGAGACGACCGTCGAGATCGGTGTTCAGGCTTGTGCGGGA
>JAGQUU010000227.1 GCA_020438345.1 Solirubrobacterales bacterium
AAAACCTGTTCCTCGTCGCCGACGTCGATCTGAAGCGTCGCCGTGACCGAGGGGAAAACTATGGCGTCATCGAGTTCAACCAGCAGAAGATCCATTAGTAAGTCCAATTTCTGTAGTTAGTCCTGCCGAGAGCATAGCGCATTTGGTTGCGCTGTCAACCAACCCGGACTTTCAGGGCGGTCCGGCTCAGGCCGGCTCGACGATTTCCGGATTGTCCGGAGGCCCGATCTGCTCGCGGGAGGTCTTGGCCCAACTGCCTCGGCCGATCATCTGCCGCACGCTGGAGCGGAGCAGGACCGGCCAGAGCAGCCAGGTGTAGAAGGCGTAGATCTGGCCGGTGAGCAAGCCCTTGATGATTCCGAGCAGGATGTTGCGGTCCTCGATCTTCGCCGCTATGGAGCCCAGCACCGTGCCACCGAAGCCGAGCAGGTAGAGGAAATAGAACCACCACCAATCGGAAGCGTCAGCAACGAAGGCAACGCCCTCGAAGAAGAACAGGTAGATGGACGCAATCAGCGAGGCGCCGACGATCATCTGCCACACCGGCATCATCAGGTAAACCACCTGCTCGAAACGGGCCGGTAAATAGAGCTTCGAGGTGACCATGTCATCGATCAGCCCCATCGCCTGGAGATTCCCCTGGGACCACCTGGTGCGCTGACGAAACAGGCGCCTCAGACCGGGCAGACCCTGTTGCTCGACCGTTGCCCGGTTGTCGTGTTGGCACCTCCAGCCGGCGACCAGCAGCCTCAGCCCCAGGTCCTGGTCCTCGGTCAGGCGGTCCCGCCAGGGACCGCGACTGACCCGGTCGGTTTCCACCTCCGGTTCCGGGTCACCCTCAACGATCGCTTCCTCTCCCGGCCCGGGATCGCGGTCATCGATCGCAATCAGCGCGTCCATGCGGTTGTACTGGCCGTTTCCGCCCATGCCGGCCGTCCCCCACTTGTTGCGACCGGCCTGGAATAGATGCCCGTAGATCGAGAACTCGAGGTCCTGAAACCAGGTAAGGAAGTGGTGGCGGTTGTAAATCCGGACCAGGGTCTGGACGCCACCGACGTCGGATTCGATGAAGTGCTGGGCGACGAAGGGCAGGCTGCCAGGGGCGATGCGTCCGTCGGCGTCCACCACGCAGAAGATCGTGGTCTTGGGATTCAGCTTGAAACGGGAAGTCACTTCGTGGAAGGCGAAGTTCAAGGCGGCGGCCTTGCCCTGCCGGGCTTCCGGCGGCTTCCGCTCGACCACGTAGAGGTCCGGATCGGTGCGCTCGGCCAGTATTTCCGCGGTGCCGTCGTCGGAGCCGTCGTTGATCACGACGATCCTCTTGCGCCTGACCTCAAGCGCCTCGAGCCGACTGACGCTGTCGGCAATCGTCACTTCCTCGTTCAGGGCCGGGACGAGGAAAACCCATTCGAAGAGTTCCGGATTCACCTCGTCACGATGCACCATCTCCCGGGTTGACCTGACCCCTCGAAAGAAGAGCACGATCGTCCAGAAGAACATCGCCACCACGATCAGAAACGTGATCATGAAAAGGGCCTGGAAGAGAGGTTCCAGGCCATCAAAGGGCAGCCACTCGGCTGCGATCAGCGGCGGAACCACTTCTCCGAGATCGTTCCTAACTCGGACCAGAGCATCTCGACGGGATCGACAATGAACTCTTCGTGATGGCGCTCGGCCTCGGGTACCAGGGCCGGATCGAGGCGACCGGTCGCGGCCGCAGGCAGGGTGTATCCGGACGCCTTGATCACCGCGTTGCGGCTGTATGAAGAGCGGAAGGGCTGGGGCATCGGCCCACCGATGTAGAGGTTCGTCAGGGCGGCAACGATCCGCTCCGATGCGCGACCGTCTCCGTATGGATTGTCAGCCTCGCTCATCTCGCGGTAGGCGTTCTCGTCCCTCAGCAGAAGGTCGGCCCCGGCCTGGATGGTCGCGGGGTCGGTGCCGACCAGCTTCAGGGTTCCGGCTTCGATGCCTTCCCCGCGCTCGGTCGAATCGCGGCAGACCAGGACCGGCTTGCCGAGGGACGGTGCCTCCTCCTGGATGCCGCCGGAATCGGTGATCACCAGAAAGGAGCGAACCATCAGTCGGGCGAACTCGGGATAGGAGAGGGCATCGGTGAGGCAGACGTTTGGCAGGTCAACCAGGTTTGCCCACTGTTTCCGGACCGCTGGATTCGGGTGTTGAGGTATTACGAAATAGGTGTCGGAATGTTCGACGGCGAGCAGCCGGATTGCGGCAGCAATTCCTTCGAGTCCGGCACCCCAGTTTTCCCGCCGATGGGCCGTGATGGTGATTATGCGACGGTCGCTTGCGCAGATCTCGCCCACGATCGGATCGGAGAACTCGACCTCCAGTCCGGCCGCCCATTGAAGCGAGTCGATGCCGGTGTTGCCGGTGATGAAGATCTGGCTGACCGGCACATTCTCCCGGACCAGGTTTTCGAGATTGTGCGAAGTCGGAGCGAGGTGAAAGGCAGCAATACAGGTGATCAGCTCCCGGTTCAGTTCCTCAGGGAATGGGGTCAGGTTGGAACCGGTGCGCAGTCCCGCCTCCAGGTGGATCACCGGAATCCTCAGGTGAAATGCCGCCAGGGCGGCCGCGAACGCCGAGGTGGTATCCCCATGAACCATGATCGCCATCGGGTAGTCGCCGGCGGCGACCTCATCCTGCTTGACCGTTCCGTCGGCCCCGTACTGGACCCGTACGAAGTCGTCCAGACGCCCCATCACCTCCCGGACCCGGTCATTGAGTTCGCTACGGGCTCCGCCAACCCAGAGGTCGAAGTCGATTTCGATTCCGGCCAGCTCGAAAACTTCCCTGACCATGTCCTGATGCTGGCCGGTCGACACCACCTGGGGGATGAAGTACTCGCTCTCCTTCAGCGCGAGGATCATCGGTACCAGCTTGATCGCCTCGGGCCGGGTGCCGACCACGACGAGGATTTTTACCGGGGTCGCATCTTCCGGCAGGCGGTCTCCAATCATCAGCAGAGCCTACCCGCGGTCGGGCACAATCCGCACATCCATGCGGTCGATGCCATAAATCCCGCTGACCGCCTGAAGCTCGGTCAAACCGTTGAGCTCGAAGGATTCGACCTTTTCGGCGAGAAAGCGCAAGCCCTCCTCCAGCTCCGCCCGGGCCAGGTTGGCCCCGACGCAGTAGTGAATTCCGGCCCCGAAAGTCAGTGGCCGGGTCCGGTCCCGTTCGACGAGGATGTCGAACTCGCGGGGATCTTCAAAGGCCTCCGGGTCCCGGTTGCCGGTAAATGAACAGACCACCATCAGGGTTCCGGCCGGAAAGCTCACATCCCGGTATTCGACCTCTTCGGTCAACTGCCGGGCGGTGAAGGCGGTGATCGGTTCGAAGCGCAGCACCTCGCTCACGGCCCGCGGCACCATCTCGTCCGGGTTTTCGCGCAGGGCCTGCCACTGCTCGGGTTTGCCGGCGAGGATGCGGATCGCATGGGAAAGCTGGCTCTGGGTGGTGTCGACCCCGCCGACCAGAATGTTGAGAACGAGGTTCCGCAGTTCCTGGTCGGAGAGCCGCTCCCCTTCCTCCTCGGTCCGGATCAGGGTGGTGATCAGGTCCTCCGAGGGTTTGCCACGGCGCTCTTCGATCATCGGGTCGACCCAGGCATAGAACTCCGCCACCTTGCCCTGGATCGCCCGGACGGTTTCCGGATCGGAAAGGGCGATCGGATCGAACTGGCGCTGGATCCACTCGGACCAGTCGTGAAGCCGCTGGGCATCCACAGCCGGGGCGCCCATCACCCTGGCGATCGTCTGCGAGGGATAGGGCCGGCTGAATCGGGAGACGAAGTCGAACTCGTCGGTCTCCAGCTCCTCCCAGAGGCTTTCGAGGATTTCCCGCATCACCGGCCGCCAGCCGTTCGCCGCCCGCGGGGTCAGGGCCGGGTTGACCAGGCTGCGGAGCCGCCGGTGAACATCTCCGTCGGTGTTGATGATGTTGTTGTCGATCTCGTCCCTGAGCGGCCCGTCAGTGACGCCGAAGAGGTCCGCGATCAGCTTGCCGGGGAACTCCGCCGCCCGGGAACGCAGAAAAAACTCGCCAGCCTCACGGTCGAGCACAACCAGTGAAAGCGGCCCCTGAGCCAGCCAGTGACCGGAATCAAGCAGCGCATTCGCCTCGACATGCCAGCGCCAGCCGGAAAGTCCGGGGTCGGCCGGATCAAACTCCGGCAGGTCGAGCTCGGTGACAACGGTCATCCCGGGAGCCTACTCCCGGGACCCCGCGCTACCGGACCCGGACCTTCTTCCAGCGCGAAGCGTTGCCCGCCCGGTCG
>JAGQUU010000228.1 GCA_020438345.1 Solirubrobacterales bacterium
ATCGAGATCTACACCCCGAAGGAAAAACGCCGCCACGGCTACTACGTGCTGCCCTTCCTGCTGGACGAGCGGATCGTCGGCCGGGTCGACCTGAAGTCGGACCGGGAGGGATCGGCCCTGCTGGTCCAGGCGGCCTGGGTCGAACCGGATGCACCGGCGCACACCGCCGGCGAACTGGCCGGGGAGCTCCGGCTGATGGCTGGCTGGCTCGGCCTGAAAAAGGTCGCGGTCATGCCGAAGGGGGACCTCGCGGCGGACCTGAAAGTGGCGCTTTGACCCTCGACCTCTTCCACCCCGACTCCGACCCGGGTCAGGCCCCCGGCCGCTACGCCCCGAGCCCGACCGGCCGGCTCCACCTCGGCAACCTGCGCACCGCGCTGCTGGCCTGGCGTTCGGCTCGGGACCGCGACGCGCCCTTCCTGATGCGGATCGAGGACATAGATTCCGGGCGCTCCCGGGAGCAATGGGTGGAGGTTCAACTCGACGAGCTTCGGCAGATCGGTCTTGACTGGGACGGTGAGCCGGTCCGCCAGAGCGATCGCCACGACCTGTACCGGGAAGCCCTGGCAAAGCTTGAAGCCGACGGCCTGCTCTACGAATGCTTCTGCACCAGGGCCGAAATTCGCGAGGCCGCCTCGGCTCCGCATGGCGAGTTGCCCGAGGGTGCCTACCCCGGCACCTGCCGTGAGCTGACTGCCGCCGAACGAGGCGAGCGCCGCGCCTCGGGAAGGCCGCCGGCGCTCAGGGTCCGTGCGGCCGGCGCCAGGGTCGGCTTCGAGGATCACACTTGCGGCCGGGTCGAGAAGACGCTGGATGACTTCGTGGTGCGCCGCAACGATGGTGACTTCGCCTACAACCTCGCGGTCACGGTCGACGACGCCGAACAGGGCGTCGGCGAGGTGGTCCGCGGATCCGACCTGCTCGACACCACGCCCCGCCAGCTCTGGCTCTACGACCGCCTCGGCCTGGCCGCCCCGGCCCGCTTCAGCCACGTCCCGCTGATGCTCGGTGAAGACGGCGAGCGCCTCGCCAAGCGTCACGGCGCGATCACCCTGGAAGAACAGACCGACGTCGGCAAGAGTCCTGATGAGGTACGCAAAGAGCTTCTCGCTTCGCTCGAAATCGCATAGGTTCACCCCATGTCCGAAGAATTCGCAGAGTCGATGAAGCGGTCCGTAGCAGCCATGAACGAGGGAGACAAGGAGGGTTGGGCGCTCGAAATGCATGAGGAGATCAGGGTGATGCCCGTGCCCGGGTGGCACGAGCCGGGACCGTTCAGCGGAATCGACGACTCCTGGGATTTCTTCCGGCGAATCGACGAAGTCTTTCTCGAGGCCGGGCCGGTCGAGATCGTGGAGATGATCTCCGACGGTGACCGGGCAGTCGCTTCGGTAAGCCGCATGGTCCGGGTCGAGGGCCAGCCCGATGAGATCGAGACCGTGGTCCACATGGCGCTTCTGCTTGAAGACGGAAAGACGATCGAGAACGCAAACTTCCTCGATCGCTCCCAGGCCCTGGCCCACGCCGGCCTGAGGTAACCGGCCGCGGCTCTGATAGTTCTATTCGCGTGGGCTTGAGTGTTTCACCGACTGACGCGCGATTCATCGATGCCGCGACCGGTGCCGGGATGTACGAGTCCTGGTATGCACGGGTGGTGTCGCCGGACGGGAAACTGGCGATCTGGATCAGGTACACGATTGACAAGATCCCCGGCCAGGAAGCGACCGGAACGACCTGGTTCACGCTCTTTGACGAAGAAGCCGAGCGCCCGGTGGCCCGGCGCCAGGTCGGCCAGTCGGCATCCGCGCCGGTCAACACCTGGGTCCGGATCGGTGATTCGACGATCGGCCCGGCCGGACTCCAAGGCGAATGCTTCGAGGGGAAATGGCAGCTCAGCTTCGAACCGCGGGCGCCGATCCTCTTCCACCTGCCGCGACCCCGGTTTTACGGGCTGCCGTTGCCGAAGACCAAGCCGATCTCCCCGGTACCTCTCGGGGACTTCAACGGAACCGTCAGCATCGGCGATCGCGAGATCAAGGTCGATGGCTGGCGCGGGATGATCGGACACAACTGGGGGACCGAGCATGCCGACCGCTGGATCTGGCTGCACGGCAGCAGTTTCGTGGAGGATTCGGAAGCGTGGATCGACATCGTGATCGGCCGCATTCTCGTGGCCGGCAAGCTGCTGCCATGGGTGGCAAACGGGGCGATCAACGCGGGCGGAAGGATAAAACGGATCGGTGGCGTGTTCGCTCCCGGTGTCGATGTAACCGAAGCGCCGCTCAGGCTCGAAGCCGGTATCCCGGTGGCCGGCAAGAGTTACCTGGAACTCGAGATCGACTCGCCCCCGAACCTGACTGTCGGCTGGCAGTACGGGGATCCGGCCGACCCGGAAGCGGAATCTCACCAGGTTGTGAACTGCTCGGCGGCCCGGATGACTGCCCGGCTCACAATGCCCGGCCACCACAATGTGACCCTGCTCACCACATCCCGCGGCGCGGTCTACGAACTCGGGATGCGCGAGACCGGTCACGGTATCCCGATCTCATCGGGCTACCCGCCGGAGTCGTCTGACACTGCTTCGGAATAGCCTTCGGGCTGGATGGGCAAAGGCAAGGGCAAGAAAGCCGGTCGGGTCAGTGCAGGCCTGGTTCTCCACAGGCAGGGCAAGGAGGGTCTTGAAGTACTGATCGCCCATATGGGGGGTCCCCTCTGGTCGAAGAAGAAGCGCGGCTGGTCTATTCCCAAGGGGGAGATTGATCCGGGCGAGGAACCACTCGCTGCCGCCCGCCGCGAGTTTTTCGAGGAGGTGGGGATTCAACCCCCGGAAGGAACACCGGTCGAGTTGGGTGAGATTCTCCAGAAGTCCGGCAAGCGGGTACTTGCCTGGGCGATCGAGGGTGACCTCGATCCGGCTGATCAGGTCAGCGTTTGCTGTGAGATCGAGTGGCCACCGAATTCAGGGAAGACGATGGTGATCCCGGAGGTGGACCGGGTGGAGTGGGTTGTCCCCGCCGTAGCGAAGAAGCGGGTAATCAAAGGGCAGATCCCGCTTCTGGAGCGTCTGGAGGAGCTGGCTGGTTGAACCGGTCAGGTCAGGGCCGGATCAGCCGGAGCCTTCGTGATCCGGAGCCTCCGGAACCATCGGCACCGGTCATTGAAACCTTCACGAACACGGTCGCGCGGCTGCCGTTTCGCATTGCTTTCTTCACCCATCGGGCGCGCTTGCGGTTGATCCTGAAGTTGAGTTCCCCCCGCTGACCGGGTTGAACGTTGACCGTGACTCGGGCAGGAGTGAACTTCACCGGCTTCCTGCGGTAACGGTTGCGGGTGATTCGGTACGTGGCGGTGGCCGAAGCCACGCAGGAAATCGAGCATGCCGCACCCACGGTCAGGCGCATGCCGGCTTTCGCCCGTTTCGGGATAAACGAGGTGTAGCTGACATCCGGGGGCTGGATTGGCGGCTCCGGGCCGGGTAAGAGAGGGACGGCGGGATCGAGTGGCATCGGACAATTCACTCCCGCACCGCTGGTGGCCCCGATGCGGAAAACCTCATTCTGGTTCAGAACATAGGAGCAACCCGGTTCGTCCTGGCCGAAGGAGACAACGTTGCCGAAGGTGTTGAGAGTGGTCACCTGAGGGTCGGCTCCCGGCACATCGAGATTCAGGCTACGTACCGGTCCGGTACAGAAATCCGAGAAAAGGTAACGGCCGGTCAAACCGGTCAGGTCCGGGTCTTCGACCACATGGCCGCCGGTTACGGCGCAGTTGCCGCCGCTGTGCCCATAGGTGTAGACCGGGTCCATGTAGGACGGGTTGAACGGGCTGCAGAAACCTTCACAGGCGGCCCAGCCGAGGTTCTTTCCTTTCAGGTCGCCGGCGTTGACCTCCTCCCAGGTTCCCTCGCCGACATCACCGATAGTCAGGCGCCCGTCAGGGGCAAACGAGGCACGGTACGGGTTGCGGAGTCCGAGGGTCCAGATCTCACCGCGGTAACCGGCCGAACTGACAAAGGGATTGTCGGCCGGAACGGAGTACGTGGCGCTGCCGGCTCCGTCAGGGTCCGCCGGGTCGATCCGGAGGATCTTGCCGAGCAGGTTGCCGGGGGTCTGGGCATTTGCGGCGTTGGCGTTGTCCCCGATCGAGAGGTAGAGCTTTCCATCCGGACCGAACTCCATCCAGCCTCCGTTGTGGTTGCCGGCTGAATGCGGGATCTTGAGGACCATCCGGGCCGTGCCAGAGTCGGCCATCTCAGGGCTACCGGAGGACACGCGGTATTCGACGATTCGGATGTCGCCGGGAACACCGGCCGGGTCAAGCGAGTCCGGGCCCTGCGCTGTGTAGAAGGCGTAGAAGAGTCCATTCACCTGATAGCCGGGTGAGAAAGCGATCGACATCAACCCTCGTTCGCTGCTTCTCGCCACGTTGCCGATTGTCAGGAAGGGAGCGGCGAGCGGTGTGCCGTCCTTGATGACCCTGACCTGGGCCTGGTTATTTCCCGGGTTTCCACGCTCTGCGATGAACACCCTCCGGTCGTCGGGCGGGCCGGTCAGGAAACTCGGGTCGGAGTCGTAATAGCTCGCTGGTGCCACGGGGATCAGGTTCGCCCCGGAAGCTGCTCCGGCAAGACAGAAAAAACAAACAGTCGCTACCCCTGCAGCAGCAATCCACCTCATAGGCCGACCATACAACCTGTCGGCCAGTGGAAGCGATCGCCTCCGGTTATCACTGGCAACGGAGTGCCTTTGCTGGGAGGATTCCCGGACAAAGCCAGTTGAAGGAGAGGTTCCGAGGTGACAGCAGAAGCGCAGATTGCGGCGGGTAAACGTGAAATCTTCGAGGCCGAGCATGACGACTACCGGGAGAGCTTCAGGAGGTTCCTGCAGGCGGAGGTAGTTCCGGATTACCCGGAGTGGTCGAGGAAGGAACTGGTCCCCAAGGAGCTGTTCACCAAATGCGCCGGGTATGGATTTCTCGCGATGGAAGTGCCGGAAGAGTTCGGTGGCAGTGGTGTGTAAGACTG
>JAGQUU010000229.1 GCA_020438345.1 Solirubrobacterales bacterium
CCCGGAGGGCATCCTTCATCAATGCGGCCTGCGCCCGGAGCTTCTCACCACGCCCTCGCCTGGAGATGCCGAGGCTCTCGAGAATCACCCCGGCCGCATTTCGTCCGGGCATGCCGGTTATTCCACCGCCCGGATGCGTACCGGCGCCGGTCAGGAACAGACCCTCAACCGGTGTCGAGTAGCCGGAAAGGTTGACCGAGGGACGCATCGCCATCAGCTGGTCGATGCTCATCTCAATGTGGTTCGGGTTGGCACCTGGGTTACCGTGCCGCTTGACCCATTCCAACGGACCGGTCAGCTTCTTCTCGACCGCAGTCATCTCCCAGCCGAGAGCCTTCTCGGCTGTTCTCCAGGTCAGATCCGACGCTTCCTCCAGCAGGGCCCGATCCCAGCTTCCCTGCTCCGGTGTCCAGGGAACGAAGGTCGAAAGCCACACCACACCCTGTCCTTCCGGCGCCCAACCGGACTCAAGGGTCGATGGGAAGGCGATCATGACCGGGGGTCGCTCGGGCAGCTGGCCGAGACCGAGGCTTGCGAAGGCGCGAGCAATGTCAGTTCCGGTGTTAGCGGAAAGCATGAAGGCCTTTTCCATCCCGTCCGGGCCGTTCACCCGCGGCAGCTCGTTGATCACCGCATCGACCTTGAGCTCGGAGACATTGTGCTGACTGAAGTGAATCCGATTCACCTCGGCTACCAGGGCCGACGGCAGTTTTTCCTCATCGATCAGCCCGAGGAACAGGCGCCTCGCGTCGATCGCCGAAACAACCGCTTTGCGACCCTCGTAGAGCTGGTCACCGGCAACAACGGCAACCGCCCTACCTCCGGCAATCTCGACCCGCTCGGCCGGCGCCGAACAGATCAGGCGGCCGCCGGCGTCCTCCAGGCAGCGGACCAGGGCATCGACCGTTCCCCGGGATCCCCCTGCAGGCCGGATCGCCGGTGAACCATGCGAAGCAGCCAGGAAGAGTGCCCCGGCGCCAGTCCCCGGCGCCTGTGGCGGCTGCTGAGAATGGGCCGCCCAGTGATCGAGCGGACCTCTCAGCCGGTCATCACCGAGGGCGGCCTCGGTCACCGCAGTCGCCGGGGCAAACAGCGACTGCATCAGTCTCGCACCCTCCGCCCCGAGCGTGAGATCGGCGATCGACGCCAACGAGCGCAGACTCGGGGGCGGGCCGTTCTCGGTCTGACCGAGAACATCCATCGCAGCACTTGACCACTTCGAAAACGCGCGGTAGCGCTCCGCCTCGTCACGCCCGAGCAGCTCAGCCAGTGCGTCCACCGTCTGGTCGAGCGAGTTCCAGAAGGGCAGGCCGGTACCGTCATCGCAGGGCGCGAAGAGGAACTCATCCCGCTCGTGGAAGACCAGCCCGTACTTCGATTCAAGCTCGAGATCCCCGGCTACCCCGCTGCCACGGATCCCGCCATGCTCATAGGCCCCCAGCTCAAGCCGGTTGCCGGAAGGCTGGTCCTCGGTGTATATGCACCCGCCCGGAGTATCGGATGCTTCGACTACTGTCACCGAAAGCCCGGCCCGG
>JAGQUU010000028.1 GCA_020438345.1 Solirubrobacterales bacterium
CGGGGACGGGGGCTGATCCCGTTCCGGGCCCTGGTACAGGGTCACTTTCACCGGGACTGGCCTCTTCGCTTCGGCCGTCTTCGTCGCCGGAGCGGGTTTTCGCTTCATCTTCGGCCCGCTGCTTCAAGGCGACTTCGGGCCGGACGATCAGATCCTGCTCGGAAACCGGCTCTCCCCATTGGTCATCGGTTGGGAGCACCATGCCCCGGTAGCGATGGTTTTCCTCGTCGTATCCGGCCGCCAGGGCGTAGCCATCTTCCTGCCAGAGGACCGGGGCTATGAGGAGCCCCTCGCGCAGCACCTTCGAGTTGACCAGGCGGGGCATGTACGGGTATTGGGCGTAGGTGTTCCAGAGATCCTTGACCGAGACATGGCCCTTGTCCCAAAGGGTCTTGGCCTGACCGTTCAGCTGCATGCCGATATTGGAGCCGGCATGCTGGGTCGCAAGTTCGGCCTCGTTCTCCAGCCTTTTCGTTGCCCGTTCCGCCAGGGACGATGACTGCCCCTCGACTTTCAGGGTCCGCATCGTGATCGGCTGGCCGTCCGGGACCAATGCCCATTGGTAGGCCTGCAGCAGTCGCGACTCCGCCTTTTCACTCTCCGAGACCATTTTCTCTTCGGCCTGCCTGATCTGGTTGACGCTGAGGTTCAGGTCGGCCTGACGATCCAGAACCTCCTTCCAGCCGAGATAGCCACGTACCGCCGCATCGAGTTCCTCCAGCCGCACCTCGTCGGGCGCGAGAAACACGACCATGTTCCGGTAAGTGCGGCTCGCCCCTCCCCGGTTTTCGGTCGCTTTCAGCGCGAACTCGAGGGCACTGCTGTTCTTGCTGTCGCGCCGGTGGCTCAGTTTCGGGTGCAGGATCACCAGGCGGGCTTCATCTTCATCCCTAATATCACTGGATTCCTCGGGGCAAACGTGCACGCCCGCGAACGCCCCCCGGGATTTCGACTGGCTGTCCAGCCGGCGCGAGATCTCGGCCCAGACATCTTCTTTGTGGACCCGGTCCGAGTTGTCCTTGGCGGTGCGGGTGATGTTCGGCTGGAGGTCGTACCAGTACCGGTTCGAGCCGCTGTAGAAGTAGGTGGTCCGGTCCGAAAGCTGGTTCAGGGCGGAATGGAAATTCCCGACCGTGTCCCCGGGCGTGGCGGTTGCGAGGAACACCCGCTGGGCGGTGATTCCCTTCTGGGCCGAGTGAACGGTCGGTGCGGCCCCCATGAATACCGCGCGAGCCAAACGTTTGGTGACCGAACGGGCGCCGAACAGCCGTTTCTCGTTGTCGATCCGGGTTGGCTCCGAATTCGGTCCGTCAACGTCGGCATCGATGATCGCTTTCCATGAATCCGGCAGATACTGGGTCAGTTCCGCGTTCACGTCCGCGGTTGCGAGCGGCACCGAGGCGGGCATGATCAAGGGCGAGGCGTCGCCGCCTTCCCACAGCGCGTGGATCACGGTGTTCATCAGCCGCAGGACGCCGCGGGTCCGCTGGAAACGCTCCAGGCTGGACCAGTCCTCGTAAAGCCGGTCGAATAGTTCCGGGTGAATCGGGTATGTCTGTTTGATTCGTTCCCGGTAGTCGGGTTTTCGTGACTCCGAGGGGAACTCGCCCGAGTGCTTCA
>JAGQUU010000230.1 GCA_020438345.1 Solirubrobacterales bacterium
CTTCCTGGCGACCTGCGCGCCCGGCCGCATCATCAACGCGAATCCGCCGATGGGTGCCTACGAGCTCAGCCCGGGTGAATCAGCTCGCACCTTCAGCAACGTTGCGGGCTCGCTCGATTCAGTCAAGGTGAAGCGGCAAGGCAAGCGCAAGCGGTCTGTCACGCTGTCGATCAACGCGGGAGAAGCGCTCGGCCTCGACGTGAAGATCCGCAGGGCCGGCAAGGTGATCGCCAGTCGAAAGGTGAAATCCGTCACCAGCCCCCGTTCGATGACTTTCGCCATCAACCCGAAGGTGAAGCCCGGCAAGTTGAAGGTCAGCGCGAAACTGACCGATGCTTCGGGCGTCAGCTACACGGACGTGAGGAACGCGAAGCTTCCGAAGATCGCCGGCGGGAACAAGAAGAAGTAGACGCGCGGCCCGGCGCTCAGGGTTCCGGATCGACCGGGCCGAGCAGCTCCTCCGGCGATGGAAGGGTGGTCAGCTCGGCCTGGGGCCGGGCAAGGTCGCCCAGATAGGCCCGCCACATTTCTTCGATCTCCCTGACCCGGAGGTCGAAGGCAACCTCCAGGTTGGCGATCGGGCCGTCGCGGCGCAACCGTCCGATCAGGAGTTCACAGGCGCCGCCGCCCCGATATTCCTCGAGCAGGTCGAAGATCGTTCCTCCGAGAAGGATCGCATCGCGGCGAGAGGGCGGGAAGCGGGGTCGAGAGCCTTCCCTGAGCCTGCGGATGACCGCTGCCCGGTAGAAGTCGACCTGACGGGCAAAATGCTGGGCACCGCCTTCGACCAGCCAGGCCCACTTCAGATAGTTGAGAAAGCGCCCCGGGGTCCAGGGCGGGGGGATCGACTCGTTGTTGGCGGCCAGGACGATCTGGGTGTAGAGGCGTTCCGCGGTGCCCCGCAGAGCCTCCGCCGAAGCTTCACCGGCGGCTCTCTTTTCCATCGCCTTCTCGCCCAGCACATGGACCTCGGTCGCCATCGGCCAGCCAGCCAGGTAGCGGCGGCCCGCGGGTGCCGCGGACCAGCGAACTGCCGGAAGGAACGGATGGGCGGCAGTCAGCCAGATCGGTGAAGGGTGGACCACGACACCGATTCCGCTGGGAACTACTTCGAACCGGTCTTCAAGCTTGAGACTGAGGTCCTCAAGCCGGTCGAGGAGATCTTCCGCATAGCTGCGGTCGGCATCCTCGTGACGCGCCACGAAGGTCAGGGAAGTGGTTTCGATCCACGTCACCGGCGCAGCCTATTGCAATGAAAAGGACCCGCCGGAGCGGGCCCTTTCATGAAGCGGATCTTCGAAGCCGAAACTGCTCTAGACGAGTGCCGGCTCGCGGTCACCCGCGCAGATCGAACGGATCTCGGCGGTGGCGAACTCGAACTCCTCGTCCGACATGACCGGAGTGCCTTCGAACGGAAGGTCTCGGTCGATCTCGACCCAGGAACGGCAGCCGTGGTATTCCTCGCGGACCCGGACGGTTACCGGACGCGGAATGCGATGGACCCGCAGCAGCACGAGGTGAAGCGGATGCCGCGGCTTCCAGCTGAGACGCTTGTGGGCGTAGTCGGTGGTCCAGATGTAGAACGGGGACAGGGCATCGACTACCCGAGGGTCCTCGATTGTGATGTCCTCGGCCACTTCAGCCCAAGCACGGATGCGAACACGGTCGGGCTGAGGGATGCCGCCGTCCTGCAACAGGGCTCGGGCCGGTGGCTCCTCGTCGGGCCAGACACCCTCCTCGAGGGCACGGTCGAGCTCCGGGTGGTGAGAAGCGCGCACCAGGTCGTTCTGCTGATGATCGAATGTGGGGTAGAGGAAGAACCGGTCGTGCTCGAGCTCGAAGTGCTTGTTCTCTTCGCGGATCCCGCCCTTTCGAAGGGTGAGAAGCTGTTCGCCCTCGGCGAGGGCTCGCACGGTAACGGACCATTCCTTAAAAGCAATTGGCATAGGTATTCAGTCAGGGGTTGGGGTTACTAAGGACAGGTGCTACCAGGAACCTGTACGGGGCGAGAGGGGGCATGACTGGCTGCCACGGGCTCCGTAAGGAAACGCAACCTTACACGGGCGATCGGCGAAATTCAAGTCCTCGTGCGGGAAATCACGTAGTTTTCCGTATTGAGGTACTCAGCGTTCACGAATCATGCGGAGTAGGCCACCGGATTCGCCATGGACACTCCACCCGGTCGGCAGGTGGAGCGTGGCTTCGCCAAGGTCGATCGTCGCCGGTCCGGCCCGGTGCAGATCCGGGGTTGGACCAGGGTTGAATACTGGCCCTTCCCGCAGGTACCGCCGGCGTACGGTGACCAGCTCGACCGGGGCTTCCCGGTCGACGTATCCATACCGCTCGCGATGCTCCAGTTCGAAAAGTTCCCTCAGGCGGAGAGGGTCGGCGGAATCGTCGGAGACCGTCAGTTCGAATGACTGACCGAGGTAACGAAGATCCCAGCTGGTCTGGTCGGAATCGCCGATCAGGGAGGTGAGGACTTCCCGGTTCATGGCTTCTTCCTTCATCAACACCGTCTGGACTTCATCGCGGCGACCCTCCGCTGCCGCGAGTCCGAGGGCGCTGAAGACTCCACCAGTCAGCGGGATGAGAACAGTTCCGATCCCCAGCTCCTCCGCGACTCCTGCTGCGTGGAGGGGGCCGGCGCCTCCGAAAGCAAGCAGGGTGAAGTCACGAGAGTCAAGGCCGCGCTGCACAGTCACCACGCGGAGAGCCCGGACCATTTCCGCATTCGCGACCCTGATGATTCCTTCAGCGCATTCCATGGCCGTCATCTTGAGTTCACCGGCCAATTCCCCGATCGCCCGCAGTGCCAGGTCCAGGTCGAGGCTTATTCCGCCGGCCAGCTTCCGGTCGGAGTCCAGGTGACCAAGAGCCAGGTTGGCATCGGTCACGGTTGGCCTGGTCCCACCCAGCCCGTAGCAGGCTGGTCCGGGCCGGGACCCCGAGGATTCCGGGCCGACCCGCAGTGCCCCGCCACTGTCACGCCAGGCGATCGACCCCCCGCCGGCACCGACCGTGTCGATGTCCACCATCGGCAGGGCGATCGGTCTGCCGGCGATCGTCTTTGACGAGGCCTCATGAACCGCTCCGCGCTCGACCACACAGACATCACATGAGGTACCGCCCATGTCGAAACAGAGCAGGTTCTCCTCGCCGCTTTCCCGGGCGACCATTGAAGCGGCGGCAGCCCCGCCCGCGGGTCCGGAGAGGATTGCCACGGCAGCATGTGAGGCGACCTGGTCGAGGTGGGCGACCCCGCCGCTGGACTGCATGATCTCCGGTTCCGGCAATCCCTCCTGACCAGTCCGGCTGCGGAGCCTTTCCAGATACCCCGCCAGCAGGGGCGAGAGGGCCGCATCGATTTCAGTGGTGGCGGCCCGCTCGAACTCCCGGAATGTTCCGACAACTTCATGTGAGAGAGAAACATGGATCCGGCTGCCGAGACGGTCACGGATCACCTCGCCAAGCAGCAGTTCATGAGCGGGGTAGCGGTACGAATGGAGCAGGCAGACCGCCACCGACTCGACATCAAGGCCGAGAAGCAGGCTGGCGATCCGGTTCGCTTCCTGCTCTGTCAACTCCTCAAGGATGCCATCCGGCCCGGTTCGCTCTGCCGCTTCGATCCGCCTTTCCGGCGGGACCAGGGGCGGGGGGTGAGCCGCCTGCAGGCGGTAGAGGGACGCCCGGTCCTGGCGGCCGATTTCGACGAGGTCGATGAAACCACGGGTCGCAACGAGTGCTGTCTTCGCGCCCTTCGATTCAAGCAGGGCATTCGTGGCGACAGTCATTCCGTGGGCGAAATGGCGGATATTCCCGGCCTCTGTTCCGGAAGCGCCGAGGACCTGTCGGATCGCCGTCATGACCCCTTCCGACTGATCATCGGGAGTGGTTGGCGATTTCCCCGTGAAGTACCGGTCTTCGGTGATCAGGACCGCATCGGTGAAGGTGCCGCCAACATCGACGCCCAGGATGCCACCGGCTACCTGACCGGAGTCAGACCTTCCCATAGCCGCCTCCACCCGGCGTTTCGATCCGCAACCGGTCGCCGGCTTCAAGCTCCCCGGCTGCCTTGGGGGGCAGCTCGTTGGCTTCATCTCCCCTGATCAATCGATTCTGGCCCGAAGCTCCCGGTTCCCCGCCACCGGCACCCGCAGGCTGATGCAGGCGGCGTTCGGTAAGCAAGGCGAAGCTCATCGGTTCGGTTGCGATGATTTCCCTGACCAGTCCGTCACCACCCTGCCGGGCGCCATTGCCGCCGGAGCCACGACGAACCGAGTATTCACCGGCCAGGAGAGGAAATTCGGTTTCCATCGCCTCGATCGGTGTGTTCAGGGTGTTAGACATCGCCACATGGACCGCGGTCGGTCCATCCGCTTCGCTGGAGGCTGCCTGACCGCCACCGAGGGTCTCGTAGTAGGTGAACCTGTCGTTTCCCAGGGTGACGTTGTTCATGGTTCCCTGCCCTTGTGCCAACCCGAAAGCCGACAGGCAGAGATCGGCGACGCGGGAAGAAGTCTCCACATTGCCCGCCACAACCGCACTCGGGTATCTGGCCGCGAGCAGGCAATCGTCTGGCAGGATCACTTCAATCGGACGCCACGAGCCGGCGCTGGCGGGGATATCCGGGTCAGTCAGAACCCGGACGGCGAAAAGACAAGCGGATTCTGTGACCGCCCGGGGGCAGTTGAGGTTGCCAGGTTCGGGGCCGGAGGTGCCAGTGAAGTCGAATCGGATGTTGCTGCCAGTGACCGTTGCTTCAAGGGTCAGGCCGATCTCGCCCTGGCGCCCTTCTAGCACATCGGTCGCGGAGTAGACGCCGTCCGGGATTTCCTCAATCTCGCTTCGGGTGCGATTCTCGGCGTAGGTGATCACCCCGTCCATCGCCTTGGCCAGTCCGGCGACACCCAGTCTGGCTGCCATCGCTTCCAGCCTTGTCACACCGGCACGGTTCGCGGCCAGCTGCGCCCGCAAGTCGGCCTGGCGCTGATCGGGCTGGCGCATCAGCGTCGTAACTTCGAGGATCGATTCCTCGTCGAGGATCCTCGGTGAAATCACCACGCCTTCTTCTTCAAGCCGGGTCGAGTCGGCCGGCATCGAACCGGGTACCCGGCCACCCACATCGGCGTGATGAGCACGGTTGGCAGCAAAACCGATCAGTTCATCCCCGGCGAAGGCGGGAGTCACCACCGTTATGTCAGGCAAGTGGGTCCCTCCCGCGTAGGGGTCGTTGAGAAACCAGGAAGCCCCTCTGATTTGCGGCTTGTCGACTACAGCTGCAACCGATGCCGGCATTGATCCAAGATGGACCGGGATATGTTCGGCCTGCATCGCCATGTCACCGCCGGGGGAAAAAATCGCGGCTGAACAATCCCTTCGCTCTTTGATGTTCGCCGAGTGGGCCGAGCGGATCAGAACCGCGCCCATCTCCTCGCAGGCCGAGGCCAGCGCTCCCGCTGTGATCTGGACTTCAACCGGGTCAGGCCCGGCCACGATCAGTCCCAGCGGCGGAGTTCGATTTCTCCGCCGGGCAAGTAGATCAGGTGGGTGAAATCAAGATCGGGGTCGGTCGCCGGGAAGTCGGTCCGGCGGTGGCCACCACGGGATTCCTTCCGGGCAAGTGCCGTGCTGCCGATAGCCCGGGCAAGCGGGTAGCGGTCGCTCGCAAGCTGTGAGAGCCCTTCCATGTTTCGCAACGGTCCGGCGAACTCCCACACTGACTGGCGGGTCTCGACCAGTGGCGGGTCGAAACGCCAGTCATCGGGGGCAGGCATGACACCGGGCGTTTCTTCAAGACCGGCCATTGCGGCCCGCCGACCGAAAACAAAGCACTCGGTCAGCGAATTGGAAGCCAGCCGATTCGCTCCGTGGAGACCGGTGCACGCACATTCACCGGCCGCATAGAGACCCTGGACCGAGGTCTTCCCGTCGAGATCAACCGCGATGCCTCCCATCATGTAGTGGGCACCGGGGGAAACTGGAACCGGTTCGCGGGTGGCGTCGAAGCCCGCCTTGCCGAGCATCTCGAAGACACTGCTGAACCGGACCGGATCGATCGCGGTCATGTCGAGGCGTACTTCCTGTCCATCCTGCATCTGAAACCGGGTGAGAATTGCCGCGGTGACGTCATCCCGCGGGGCAAGTTCGTCAGTGAAGCGTTCACCATTGACGTCGAGCAGGGGAGCTCCCTCGCCACGGATTGCCTCGGTGATGAGGGCACCGTCGAATGGGGTGCCGGGAGCGGAGAGACAGGTCGGATGGAACTGGCAGAACTCGAGATCGGCAAGTTCCGCGCCGCCCTGGCTGGCCAGGACCGGGCCGGCACCGATCGCCCCCCACGGATTGGATGTCCGGCGCCACAGCGCTGCGGCGCCCCCACTGGCCATCAGAGTCGCCGCGGCGGTAATCGTTCCGTACTCGGTGATCACGCCGAAGCACCGTTCACGGTCGCTGACAAGGGCCACAGCGGAGGTCTCCTCCAGCACTTCGATGTTGTCCATTTCGGCAACCATCTGTGCCAGGGCACTGGTGATTTCCCTGCCTGTCTGGCTGCCTCCGGCGTGGATGATGCGCCGGTGTGTGTGGCCGCCTTCGAGGGCCAGAGAAAGCGACCCCTCGGACTCGCGGTCAAAGTTCATGCCACGGCGGATCAGATCATCGACAATCCCGGGACCCTCCACGGTCAAGGCCTCCACAGCCGAAGCCCGGCAAAGGTTTCGGCCCGCCGCCATGGTGTCCTGAAAGTGCTGTTGTGGAGAGTCTTCCGGGTCCAGCGCTGCGGCCAGTCCTCCCTGGGCGTGAAAGCTTGCGCTTTCGGCGAGTGGCTTCCTGGAAACAAGGCAGACCGAACCACCGGCTTCGGCG
This sequence comes from Solirubrobacterales bacterium, assembly GCA_020438345.1. Taxonomy (GTDB): domain Bacteria; phylum Actinomycetota; class Thermoleophilia; order Solirubrobacterales; family 70-9; genus 67-14. Next base: position 6,868 of record JAGQUU010000230.1, read on the forward strand.
GCACAGAGAGCGGCCCAGAGACCGGCGGCGCCACCACCGACCACGGTCAGGTCAAACGTTCCGAGATCCCTGGACTCAGGGTCGGAAGCAGCCCTGGAACCCGTGGTCAAGGTTCTGTCCCCGGTGATCGGGGACGATCTGACCAAGGGTTGAGACGAACAAGACGACGCGCCCCGGTTCGCATCTACCGGGAAGATGCCCCGGACTGGTCGCCGCGGGCCAGGTCTTCCAGCTCGTGCAGGGTCAGGCCTTCTTCGAGACCGCGTGCGATCAGGTCGGCCTCACGGTCGATCTTCGCGACCTCACTGGCCTGCTCGGATAGCCGGCGGCGATCAAAGCGCCCTTCGGAAGCCATCTCGACGGTGATCCTTCCAAGCTCCCCCAGATTGGTACGGCGCATGTCGTCGAGTTCGTTGAGGTGATCCCGCATGGCACGACGTTCGCGCCCGGACTGGCCACCCTTGCTAAAGAGCCCCATCAGCCTGCCCCCGTGCTCTTGTCGGTCTGTTCAGCCTTTGCGATTTCCTGCTTGAGAGCCGAGATCTGCCCCCTCAGCCACTGGACGGCTGCTTCGCGAGCTTCCGCTTCGGCCGTCCCGCCCTCCACTGACGGTTTGGCCGCAGTTGCTTTCGCGCTGGCTTCGGTGGCGGCCTGCTCGGCGGCTTCCACCCTGGCTTCGGCCAACTTGGCGCTCTGCTCGATCTCCTTCAACCGGGCGGCGGCTTTGGCCAGGGCTTCATCCTTTGATGCTTTCTGGGCGGCCAGCTCGGCTTCCAGCGAATTGACCCGTGCCGCCAACACGGCATCCGGCTCGCCTGCGGGTGCCTTGGTCGCATCTTCGTCAGTGATCTCTGCTGCGAGGGCGGCATCTGCTTCGATCTCGGTGGCCTGGCCCCGAACCCACTCGGCCGCGGCCTCGCGGCTGGAGGCGGTTTCCCGGATCAGCTTCGCTTCGGCCTGGGATGCCTTCTCCTGGGCGGCGGAAATCGCTGCGGCCGCTGCCTTCAGCGACTCGTCGAGTTGGCTGCGGTCCGTCTGAACTTCATGGGTGATCGCTGTGAGTTCAGTCTGGGTATTCGCCTTGAGCGAAGTGCGGGCAGCTTCGAGTGCCGTCTTGTCCCTGGCCTCGTCGTCGTCGATGCGTTTGTCGAGGATGTCGAGCGGATCGGTGGGTTCCGGCTCGGCTGGCGTTGGCGGCGGCGGCACGTCGATCGCCGATGTGTCTTTCGTTGTGTCCCTGGCCTGGGTTGGCTTCGCCGTCGGGTCGCTGGCGGGCTTCGCTTCTGCCGGAGGCGTGGCCCGCGGGGCTGGCGGTGGGACGGTCGGCTGCCCGGCGACGGGCGCGGTCGCAGAAGGTGTCGGGGCGGGCGCGGTAGCAGAAGGTGTCGGGGCGGGTGAAGGTAATTCGGGTGCAGGGGCCGGTGCTTTGGCTGCCGGGGCTTCAGCGGCCTCCTTCTCCTGCTTTCTGCGCTGCTTTTCTTCCTTTTTCGCCTGCTTCTTCTGGGCCCGGGAGAGTTTCGGGGGTTCGTTTTCAGCCAGTGGCACGTGATGTTCGGCGGTGTGTTCGGATGATTCCGGCAGCGAATGCTCGGCTGTGTATTCGGATGATTCCGGCAGCGAATGCTCGGCCGTGTACTCACCGGTCGGGGGAATCGCGTGTTCAGCCGTGTACTCGCCCGTGACCGGGTAGCTGTGCTCACCGGTCGGCAGGCGGTGTTCACCAGTGACCGGGAAATCCTTTTCGGTGGCGGACGGACCGGTCGGTTCATTACCGGCGATAAGTTCGTTCAGCTCGGTTTCGACCTCAGCGACTTCGGCCGAGCCACGAGCCAGAAGGTCATCGTCCCAGCTGTTCTGGACGTACATGCCGAGGACCAGCTCGCCGAGCGCCTCGCGGCGGTCGATCAGAAGCTCCTCGAGTTGACTCTGTTTCTTCTTGAGGGCACCCTTCCTCATCAGCTCACACCATCATTACGCAAGTCGCCGCCGGAAACGAGTCCGCCTTCGGAAACCGGCGACTTTGAATCACCGGGTTTGCGGCGTTTTTCAAACAGGTCGTGGTACGCGATGCTCACTCTCTCGGCCATCCGTCGGGCCGAAAGTGCCTCTGCGCGAATGCGGCCGGGGACCCTCGGGTCGGGCTCTTTCATCAATGCGGATGCGAAATCCGCCCATGATTTCGGCTCGTAGGCGAGGCAGAGACTTCGCTCGAGTCCGCCCAGGGCATGGGGAGCGATTCCCACGGGGGTCGAAATAACCGGAACATCGCAGGCCAGGGCCTCAAGGCAAGCCAGGCCGAAACCCTCATAGTCGGAAGTGATCATCACGGCCTGGGCCGCGTTCATCCAGAGAGGCATCAGATCCGGTTCGATCCCGCCTCCACTTCGCAGTTCGGCTCCCGCTATCCGGGCGACTTCCCGGGCCCGGTCGGCACGTTTCTCCGGCCTTTCGGGATCGGCGGGGAAGAAAAGGAAGGGCTCATCCGGGTCGAGGCCGAGTTTCTGTCGCGCCAGCCTTCGATCGGTCGGCTGAAAACGGGAGAGGTCTGCCCCGCAAGGCAGCACGGCGCTTCGTCCCTCGGGCAACGGCAGCCCGGGCCGGCCATCTTCCTCTTCGAAAAGGGCCCGCGAAGCGGCGGCGACAAGGTCGATCCGCCGGGTTAGCGAGCGGGACATCCGGCCGACTATCCGGTGTCGGACGTCGGTGCCGTGGAAGGTGACAACGAGCGGGTCGGCACCGGCCAGCCGGGCGCACCAGCCAGCCAGTCCGTAGTGGGCGTGGACGAGGTCGTAGCGGGTTTCACGGAGCTGCCGCCGGATCCGTCGGGTGGCAGGCAGGTACTGATCCTTGCCCGGACGGAAACTGAACAGGTCAACGTCGAGTCCACCCTCGCGAAGGGCCTCGACCTGGTCGATGACCCAGCGGCCACGCTGGGGGGTCGAGGGATCTGCCCCGAAGTTCATGACGACGAGAACCCGCATTCGGGGAGGTTATCCGGCGGGTCCGGCGTTCCGTGCGGAGATTTCACCACTTGTTCAGGGAAATGTTGCCGCCTCGTCTTGATCGGTCAAGAGGTTGCGAGCAGGATCGATGAGGCAATGTCACCAATATTCGAGGAGGAAGCAATGATCTACAGGGCGATGGGAAACGCACATGCCCTCGCAGTTTCGAAAGGCGAGCTGGTCCGAAGGGCCGCAGTCGGGAAGTCGGGTCAGGGGACGGTTGAGTATGTCGGGCTGATCCTGCTGGTTTCGCTGCTGATGGTAGGCATGGTTGCCGCGATGAAAGGCTTTAGTGGTCGTCAGGGCACCGAGCTTGCCGAGCTGATCGTGGACAAGATCCAGTCGGCTGTTGACAAGATCGCGTTCCGCTGACCGCGACGATTCATGCCGCTGTGGCCGGAAACCGGGAGTGGTCAATCATGCAAGCCAGCACGATCACTCCCGGTTGTCTTTTCCGGTGTGGGAAACGGCGTCCATCGTCCTGATTCAAAAGGGATCGAGTTGCGGCTCAGGACCTCGGTAACCGCCGGGATCGTGGTACCTGGCTCTTCGAACGCCTTTCGGACCAGATCCATGGCGCCGGACTCCGGGCCGAAGGTCATCCGCGCAACCATGGTCAGCAACTCGACCTGGTCCGCCGCGACAGTTCTCCGGCCAGTGGCGGGAATGGCTTCCAGCGCCAGCGGAGCGCCTTCCGGGGAAAAAGTGCCAAACCGGTTGACGAAAACAAGCGATCGATCGAAGCTATTCTGTCCGCCGGTATCCACCGTTTCTTCGAAACGGAATTCTGCTTCCAGGCAGCCGAGCCGGTATGGCACTTCTGCCCAGGCGAGCTGAGTCAGTTGGCGGTGAGTCAGCCAGAGTGCCGTGACGCTCGCTTCGGTGCCCGGGCTGGCGAAAATTGTCGCCGGCAACGCTCCGTAGAAAGCAAGCTCCGCCGACGCGCCCACATCGAAACCGCAGAGACGGCCGGTGATCGCGAGCAGGGTGCGGTCCGCCGCATTCTCGAAATGCGCGAACTTGCGCCAGAGCCCCTCAGGCGAGGCATTCGAACCGATCGCCAGCATCGGGGTGCGTCCGCTCCGGGTCCCGCTGAACTCCTCGATGATTTCGGCCTGCCGGTCCGGGGCGAGTTCCGACAGCAACCGGCCATCACCCTCATCGAGAACGAAGGAGCCCCCGGGTCTCGCCCACGGGTACCCGGAACCGACCTTGAATGAATGCTCATCGAAAGCCCTGGGTGGCATGCTGGCAGCCATGGCCAGCCAGAGCCCCAGAAAGCCATCATCATCCAGCAACAGGCGGTTGATCAGTTCGGGTTCACGGAAATCCGGCCAGGTCCACTCCTGCTTCTCGATGGTCATGTCTGATGTGACCGTAGCCGGTCTGGAAGACTGCGACGAATGAGCTCAGCTTCCCGAAGCGGTGGTCGTTCAGCCGCGGAACTTCGTCCGGTCACCATCGAACCCGGTTTCGTCGGCAGCGCCGACGGGTCCGCCCTGATCTCTTGTGGTGGAACCCGGGTCATCTGCACTGCTTCCGTTCAGGATCGGGTCCCCAGGTGGATGGAAGGCAGGGGCCGCGGCTGGGTCACGGCCGAGTACGCGATGCTCCCCGCGTCCACTGGTGACCGCAAGCAGAGGGACATAAGCAAGGGCAAGCAGGACGGTCGTGGGGTGGAGATCCAGCGGCTGATCGGCCGCTCGCTCCGGGTCGGAATCGATTTCCAGGCGCTGGGTGAACGCAGCATCTACGTCGACTGCGATGTGCTTGAGGCCGATGGCGGCACCAGATGTGCCTCGATCACCGGGGGCTGGGTTGCCCTCAGGCTCGCCCTCGGCTCTCTGCTCGAACGGGGCGAGATCGAACGGATGCCGCTCACAACATCGGTTGCCGCGGTCAGCGTCGGCATGGTCGGGGGAAAGGCGCTTTGTGACCTCGACTATCCGGAAGATTCATCGGCGGAAGTGGACGCGAATGTGGTCATGACAGGTGACGGCGGCCTGGTTGAAGTGCAGGCAACGGCCGAGCGGACTCCGCTTTCCCGGGCTTCGCTTGACGAAATGCTGGCTCTGGCCGAAGCAGGCATCGGCAAACTGCGTGATTTTCAGATGGCAGCCTCCGGCGAGTAGCAAGAGCCTCTTGATCCTCTCCAGCCGTAACGAACACAAGGTACGTGAATTGGCCGAGATCCTGCCGGGTTCGGAGCTCAAGGCTTTGCCGGCAGAAGTTGAACTCCCCCCGGAAACCGGGGTCACCTTCGAAGAGAACGCTCTGATCAAGGCGCGGGCGGCACGGAACGCGACCGGAGAGGTCGTGATCGCTGATGATTCCGGGCTGGAAGTCGACCTTCTCGACGGGCGCCCCGGTGTCTATTCGGCACGGTATGCCGGGGAAGACGCGACCGATGGCGAGAACCTGGCGAAGGTACTGGCGGAACTGGCTCTGGCCGACGGAGCTGGCCCGGGCGGGTCCGGTTCGGCCAGATACGTATGTGCGATTGCCCTGATCGACGATTCGGGAGAGCATCTCTTTCGTGGCACCTGCGAGGGAAGGCTGGTCCAGGACCTTCGGGGGGACGGCGGCTTCGGGTACGACCCGGCTTTCGTCCCCGACGCAACTGGTCCCGATGATGGCCGGACCATGGCAGAGCTGGACCCGGCAGAAAAGAACGCGATAAGCCACCGGGGTGCCGCGGCCGGGGTCCTGGCCGCGCACCTGGAGTCGACGACGGGCTGACTGCCCGGAAACCGCCGCCGGGTTATCGGCGGGGTGGCCGTTCAGTCCGGTTCTGCCGCGTCTCTTCTTCCATCGTGGCGGGGAATGAGGTTCACCGAAGCGGCAAGACCCACAGTGCCGATAACCGCGGCATAGCCTTCATACCCGGCGATCAGTGTGCCGATAGTGGCAACCAGACAAGTCACTACGACGATGATCCAGGAGGCCTTGGCGATGGACATGGCCGGTATGTTGCTACATCGTGGCGGATGAGACCGAAAACAGCGGCACCGGGAGCAGAGACCTGATGGTCCCGGCCGCACGCCGGGTGCTCGAGAATCTGGCCGAGATGGAACCTGAACTTGTCGGTGCGGGGATCTTCCGCAAGTCGGGACCTGGGCGCGAGCTGCTCTACACGGCATCCGGTTCCCCGGGGTGGACCGGGGCTGCTGAAGAAGTCCTCGATGCGCTGGAAGCGGGCGCGGGGGAGGAGTCTTTCGATTCGGCCCATGTGGCCGGCGCCACGGGTGAAGTCTTTGTGGTCACCGAATGCGGATTCACCGTGATCGCGGTGACCGGTCGCTTCGTTCTCGCCTCCCTTACCGCCTATGATCTTCGCATGGCCTTGCGCGACCTCAATGCGGTGCAAGCCAGTTCCCAAGCCGAATATGGGGAGCCTGAAAGTGCTTAAGCCACATCGGATCGTGCTCGACAAGGTCAGTTCCTACACCGACGAAGCCGCCGCTTTCATGCGCCGACGTCGACACCACCGGCGGGAATTCATCCGGATCCGCTTCAGGACTGGAGCCGAGGCCGATCTCGATCCCGGAAGTCCGGAATCGGACCGTGTCAGCGAAGCTGCCCGGCGCCTTATCGAACTCGGCTGATTCCTGCACTGCGGTGTCACTGTGAAAGGTGGCAGAAATGGCATCCGAATGCGGTGTTACGGTTCTTTCATTCCCTAAACCGAGGAGGATTACTGACGTGACCAAAGCAGAGTTTCTTGAGAAGGTCGCCGGTGACGAGCGCATCGGGAGCAAAAAGGCTGCAGCCGACGCCGTTGACGCCGTCCTGGACGCGATCACCGACACCCTTACCGGGGGTGGCGAGGTCAACTTCACCGGCTTCGGCAAGTTCCACGTCGCCGAGCGCAGCGCCCGCCAGGGCGTGAACCCCCGTACCGGTGAGCGCATCACCATTGCCGGTGGCAAGGTTCCGCGCTTCTCGGCCGGGTCTGCACTGAAGAAGCAGGTCAAGGGCTGAGCCTCTTCATTGATCGGGTTGCGGCGCTCGTCGATGAGCGCCGCAGCCAGATCTGCCTTGGCCTGGACCCCGATCCGGCCGGACTCGGTGATTCATTCACCGACCTGTCCACGGGGCCCGCAGCTGTGGCGGCGGCCAACGCCGTTTCAGCGCATTGCCGCCGGATCATTGATCTGGCGGGATCCTCCTGTATCGCCATCAAGCCGCAACTGGCCTGTTTTGAACGACTAGGCTGGCCCGGCTGGAAGGCGCTTCAGGAAGTTTGCGAAGCAGCAGGTGAGGGCGGCCTTCTGGTGATCGCTGACGGCAAGCGGGGTGACGTTCCAGTCACGGCGCGGGCCTACGGCCAGGCGATGGTCGGCTGTACTGAAACTCCATTCGGGGAAGTCGCAGGACTCGGCGCGGATGCATTCACGGCCAACCCGTTGATGGGTCGCGATTCGCTTGAACCACTGGTCGAGGCGGCGGAAGCAGCCGACGCAGGAGTTTTCGCGCTGGTCCGCACCAGCAACCCCGGGGCCGTGGACATCGAGGACCTTGAAACTTCCGAGGGGCCTGTCCATGAGCACCTTGCCCGCTTGGTGGAAGGCTTCGGTGACCGGCTTGCCGGCCGTAACGGTATCTCCGGGATGGGGGCGGTGGTGGGAGCGACCGAGCCACAGCACATCGCGCGACTGCGGGAACTGATGCCGCAGGCGGTGTTCCTGATCCCGGGGGTAGGTGCCCAGGGTGGACGGCCGGAAAATCTCGGAGCGGCATTCAGCCCCGGTCGTTCAGCGGCGATCATCCCTGCGTCGAGGTCGATTGCGGGCGCCTCGGATCCGGCCGCAGCAGCCGAAGAGCTGAGGCAGGCCATTTGGGCAGTGTCCGGTTGATCACGCCCGGAATCACCTCGGCCGCGCGTGACACAACGCAGTCGCGGTAACTTTCCGGCTTCCCGTTCCACCCCTCAGCCCATGCAAGACAAGAAGAACTCGCTCCTAGCCCGTCTCCTCGCGGCGGTGGCCCTGATCACCGCGGTGGTGGCAATCGTCGTCGCGATCGGCGCAGCAACCAGTTCCGATGAGGAGCCAAACAAAGGCCGCGAGAACCCGTCCAGGCAGGTGAACAAGCCGAAGACCAAGGCAAAGACTTACGAGGTTGAGGAAGGTGACAGCCTGACTGCCATCGCGGAGAAGACCGGGATTTCAGTCGATCGGCTGGAGAAGCTGAACCCTGATCTTGATCCGCAGGCACTCCAGCCGGGTCAGGAACTCAAACTTCGTTGAAGAAAGACAAGGCCCTGAACGGGCGCAACCTGCCTGTAGCCGCCGCTCTGGCCGTAGTCCTCCTGATGCTCCAGGTGGGAATCGCGCTTGGTGTCGCAGAAACCGGATCGGCCGCCAATCCGGAACGGGAACCAAGGCTGGACGCGAAAGCCTGGGTGGTGATCGATGCCCGGACCGGCGAGCCTTTGGCCGGCCACGCCGAAAATCGCCACCTCCCGATGGCTTCGACCACCAAGATGATGACCGCCTACCTGGCGATCAAACGGTTACCTCTGCGGAAGGAGGTGAAAGCCGGCGACTACCAGGGGGACCCCGCCGAATCCCTGATGGGACTGGAACCCGGCCAGATGGTTTCGGTCCGTGACCTGCTCTACGGGCTGATGATGCTCAGCGGCAATGACGCGGCCGTGACCCTTGCGAAAGCCGTGTCGGGAACAGAAGCGCGGTTCGTAAAGCTCATGAACCGCACTGCGTCCAGGCTGGGTCTTGACGACACCCACTACAACAATCCGGTTGGTCTTGACGGACCCAGCCACTACACCTCGGCCGCAGACCTGGCCAGTCTCGGCAGGGACGTGATGGCGATTCCGCGCCTTCGGAGTATCGCCGGGTCACGGGTAGCGAAACTGACCAGTTACGACCCTCCCCTGGTGATCGAGACCACCGACTCGTTCCTGCGGGACAACGCCTGGGCCAGAGGAATCAAGACAGGTCACACTCTGAAGGCGGGCTACGCACTCGCCTCGGACGGCCGGAAGAACGCCACCGAGCTGATCGGGGCCGTAATCGGTGCCCCCACCGAAGCCGCCCGGAACGCCGAGACGGTTCGGCTTCTCAACTACGGGTTTTCACTCTACGAGAAGGAAGTACCGATCAAGGTAGACAGCCCTGTCACGAAGGTCCCGGTCAAGTACGAAGACGCCGACCTCCCCCTGGTATCGAAGCGAAGGGTGAGGCTCGGGGTCCGTCAGGGGGAGACCCTGAATGTCAGCTACGACTTGCCAGAGGAAGTCGAAGGGCCGATCCTGGCTGGCGACCGGGTCGGCTACGCGACAGTACGTCTCGACGGTGATCCCTACGCCCGGGTGCCGCTCTTCGCGGGGCGCACCGTCGAGAAGCCGTCGCTGATTGACCGGTTGACCGGCAGTCTCCTGTTGGTCATCGCCCTGCTGGTTTTCGCCCTCTTCGTAATAATTGCGATTGTCCTGCTGGTGCGAAGGCACCGCGAGGCAAGAGCGAGGAAGAGGTTACGAAGAGTGCTCAGGACGAAGTAATGATCATCTCCGTCACCATGAATGCGGCGATCGACCGCACGGTTGCGGTGCCCAATTTCCGGCTCGGGCATCGGCATCGTTCGGTCGAGACACATACCGTCCCCGGCGGCAAGGGGATCAACGTCGCCCGGGCCCTGGGCCTGCTCGGACGGCCGGTTGTTTCCACCGGTCTGGTCGGTGGAGGCAATGGGGACCGGGTGCTGAAGCAGCTCGGGGAGGAGGGGCTGCTCACCGATTTCATCCGTATTGCGGAAGAGACCCGCTTCAACCTTGCACTGGTTGACCCCACTAACGGCGAGCAGACAGAGGTAAACGAACGGGGCCCCCGGGTCACAGCCGAAGAGCTCGAACGTTTCATTGAAAGGGTCGACTATCTGGCCGGGGGAGCTCGACTCTGTGTGCTGGCGGGCAGCCTGCCCCAGGGCATTGACGTCGAGTTCTACGCTCGACTGGTCGAGGCGCTGAAGAGCCGCGGGCTGCCGGTCCTGCTGGATTCGGAGGGCGAAGCGATGTCAGCCGGCATGAAGGCCGGTCCCGACATGATCACCCCGAACAAGCTTGAGGCGGAGGAACTGGTCGGACATGAGTTCGAATCCCGCGAGGAGATGTTCGGAGTTCTCGCCGAACTGGTTGACATGGGCCCCTCGGAAGCCGCCATTACCCTTCCGGAGGGTTGTGTCGCGATCGTTGGAGACGGGCCGGACCAGCGGATTCTGGAAGCGGTGATCGATCCCCTCGAACCGATTTCCACGGTCGGTTCCGGTGATGCTTTTGTCGCGGGTTTCATCGCCGCACGCTACGACGGTGGCTCGCCGGAAGATTGCCTTGCCTACGGCGTGGCCTGCGGGGCCGAGTCAACCCAGCATCTCGGGGCGGGTGTTCTTGACCGGGGCCGGGCGGAAAGCCTGCTGGGCAGCGTGGAAGTGCGCCAGCTCCAGCTTCCGGCCGAAGTCTGAAGGTCCGGTCACCAACGGCTTGAGGGCTGGTTTACTGGGGCTTCGGGAACGCCGGGAGCTACTAAGGCGTAGTCTCTGTACAAACGTCCGCAGGGGCGCGTAACCTGCCCCTCTTCATCCTGCATAGCCCTGGAGGACCTAATTGGAAATTGAGATCGGCCGAGGCAAGAAAGGCCGACGCGCTTACGGATTCGACGATGTAGCCATCGTTCCTTCAAGACGGACCCGCGACCCTGATGACATTGACATCAGCTGGACCCTCGGCCCGTACCGGTTCGACCTGCCCCTGGTCGCTTCCGCCATGGATGGTGTCGTCAGCCCGGAAACCGCAGTTCTCGTCCACAAGCTGGGCGGCCTCGGTGTGCTCAACCTTGAAGGCATCTGGACCCGCTTCGAGAACGCCGAAGAGAAGCTCGAAGAGATTTCAAGAGTGCCCAAGGACAAGGCGACGGCTCTCATGCAGGAGATTTACGAGACCCCTGTCCAGAAGGAACTTATTGCCCGCCGGGTAGCCGAGATCAAAGCCGAAGGAGCGGTGGTCTGCGGCTCGTTCACCCCGCAGTCGGTTCAGGCGAACTACGAGGCGGCGCTGGAAGCTGGCCTCGACATCCTGGTCGTCCAGGGCACTGTGATTTCAGCCGAGCATGTTTCGACGACCGTCGAGCCGCTCAATCTGAAGGAGTTCATTGCCGAGGTTCCGATTCCGACCGTGGTCGGTGGCTGCGCCTCCTATTCGACCGGCCTGCACCTGATGAGAACCGGCGCGGTAGGCGTGTTGGTCGGCGTCGGTCCGGGTGCTGCATGCACTACCCGCGGTGTGCTCGGCATTGGTGTTCCCCAGGCGACCGCGATCGCAGATGTGGCGGCTGCCCGCTCCCAGCACATGCTGGAGACCGGCGAGTACGTCAACGTGATTGGTGACGGTGGCATGCGCACCGGAGGCGATATCTCAAAGGCGATTGCCTGCGGCGCCGATGCCGTAATGATCGGCTCGCCACTTGCCCGGGCCAAGGAAGCTCCCGGCCGTGGCTACCACTGGGGAATGGCGACTTTCCATTCGTCGCTGCCGCGCGGCACACGGGTGACCACAGTGCAGGACGGCACGATGGAGGAGATCCTGCTTGGTCCAGCCCACGAGAACGATGGCACCTTCAATCTGATGGGCGCCCTGCGGACTTCGATGGCGACGACCGGGTACGAGGACATCCGTTCATTCCAGCGGGCCGAAATGATGATCGCACCGGCGCTGATGACCGAAGGCAAGAAGCTTCAGACCGAGCAGTCGGTCGGTATGGGGTCAAATGGGCGTGCAGCTGTTTCAGTCGGGGTTGGAGTCGCTGACAACTAGGTCAGCCGCCTGATGTCAGCTGCCACAACGGAGGAAGTGCTGGTCCTCGATTTCGGGGGCCAGTACTCCCAGCTAATCGCACGTCGCATCCGTGAATGCGGCGTTTTCGCCGAACTGCTCCCGGCCTCGACTTCAATCGAGTCCATCGAAGCACGCGACCCGAAGGCCCTGGTGCTTTCGGGAGGGCCGGCATCGGTTCATGACCTGGGCGCACCCGATTTCCCGGAACGACTTACGCAGCTGGGGATTCCGGTACTCGGGATCTGTTACGGCATGCAGGTCATGGCGCATGCCCTTGGAGGCAAGGTCGAGGGCGCGGAGGCCGGTGAGTTCGGCCGGACAGAACTGACGCTTACCGGCGACGGGGGGATCCTGCTGGGCGGGTTGCCGGACGAACAGACCTGCTGGATGAGTCACCGTGACTCGGTTTTCGAGGCTCCCGAAGGCTTCACGCCGATCGCCTCGACCCCCGGTTCACCGGTTGCGGCACTCGAGTCGGCCGGGAAGAAGCTCTACGGGATCCAGTTCCATCCTGAAGTTGTGCACACTCCTTACGGCACCGAGGTCCTGAAGCGTTTCCTGCGGGAAGTTGCCGGCTGCGAAGAGCAATGGAGCGCCGCGTCGGTAGTGACCGAACAGGTCGCCGCGATTCGTGAACAGGTCGGCTCAGGCAAAGCGATCTGTGGTCTCTCCGGAGGAGTCGATTCGTCGGTCGCGGCGAAGCTCGTACACGAAGCGATCGGTGATCAGCTGACCTGCGTCTTCGTCGATCACGGCTTGATGCGGATGAACGAGGCCGAGCAGGTGGTTGAGGATTTCCAGCATTTCGAAATTCCCCTGGTCCATGTCGACGCCGAGGATCGGTTCCTTTCAAAGCTGGCCGGGGTGACTGACCCGGAAACCAAACGCAAGATCATCGGCGAAGAGTTCATCCGGGTGTTCGAGGAAGAAGCGACAAAGATCGAAGGTGCGGATTTCCTGGTCCAGGGGACGCTCTACTCGGATGTGATCGAATCAGGCGGTTCCGACCACGCAGCGACAATCAAGTCGCATCACAACGTCGGCGGTCTGCCGGATGACCTCCAATTCGACCTGGTTGAACCGTTGCGGATGCTCTTCAAAGACGAGGTTCGCGCGGTCGGCACGGAACTTGAGTTGCCGGACCGGATGGTCTGGCGACAGCCCTTCCCCGGTCCAGGACTCGGCATCCGAATCGTCGGGGGCGAGGTGAACCGGGAACGTCTGGACATCCTGCGTCAGGCCGATCACATCCTTCATGAGGAAGTCGGGGGCGCCAACATGTACCGCGACCTGTGGCAGTTCTTCTGTGTGCTCCCCGTAATCCGTTCGGTCGGAGTCCAGGGAGACGGCCGTACATACGCCTACCCGGTGATCATTCGCGCCGTCACTTCCAGGGATGCGATGACTGCTGACTGGGCGCGCATCCCCTATGACGTTCTCGAGAAAGTCTCGAACCGGATCATCAACGAAGTTTCCGGCGTGAACCGGGTGGCCTACGACATCACCTCGAAGCCACCCGGCACGATCGAGTGGGAATAGGCCCGGGCAGCACCGGGAACCTTCACGACGGCGGTGATCTTCGTCAACGGCCGGAATGGCAGTTCATGTACCGGCACACCCCGCCTTGATCCGCCGGGTCAGTGGCAGTCGGCGCATTTACCGTGAAGAGTCACTTCGTGGGTTTCGAGCTTGAAGCCCTTGCGGTGTATGTCGTGGATGGCTTCTTCGAGGGCTTCGTCCTCGAAAGGTTCGACTTTGCCGCAGGTGTCGCAGACGATGTGGTGGTGATGCCGGCCTGACGGTTCGATCCTCTCGAACCCGGGGGCTGGTCCTCCGAGGTCGACCTTGCGGATCAGATTCAGCGCATCAAGCTGCTCGATCGCCCGGTAGACCGTTGCCCGGCCCACACCGTCCAACTCGCCGTCTATCTGAAGTGCGGTGACGGCACAGTCCTTTTCAGCCAGCAGCTCGATCACTCTTTGCCGGGGGCGGCTGTTCTTGAGTCCGGCTCCGGCCACCTGTCTCGCCGCATGATCGGACCAATCCGGGGTCATCTGCCCGTCCATGGTTGAACCACCGGATCCTTCCGGCCGGATGACGTCACATCGGGCCTGGCCGGCCTCCGGGCCGGCAGAGTGGAGATCAGGGCGCAAACGGCAAAGCTGAGGATCAGGCAGGCGACAA
>JAGQUU010000231.1 GCA_020438345.1 Solirubrobacterales bacterium
CATGGCCGCGAGACTCACGTCACCTTCCATTTGTGCCACGTTTACGGTGATCTTCCGTCCTGCGGGAATCTTCACGGCGTAGACATCTGCCGGGTCCTTGTCCCGCGAGAGTGTCGCCTGAATTTTCCGGAGTTTGCCTTTGCCCGGCTTCCACAGGAAGGGCGCACGCGGCTTGATCAGCGATCCGTTGATCCAGCGGATGTCATCATTCGGTTCAAACGGGTCGTCAGCGGGTGTTGGGGCCGCCAGGCTGCGTTCGATGCTGAGCATCCCTTCGCCGTACTCGGGGTCCCTGCCGGGCGCGCCGAGATCGGTCGCCGAGGTTGTGAGGAGACGGCTGATCTGCAAGCTGTCGAGTGCCGGCCGGGCCTGACCGAGCCAAGCTGCCGCGGCCGAGACCATGGGGGCGGAAAAGCTGGTGCCGCTGACCGGCTCCCAGCGCCGTTCAACCACGGTGTTACCGGCAGGATCAGTGGCGTTGGAAACGATTGGGGCAAGGACGGACTGGCCGGGCGCGGTGATGTCCACCCCGGAATTTCGGGTCGAGAAGGAAGCGACCGCGGATTCAGCATCAACTGCTCCGACCGAGACAACATGCGGATCGGTGGCGGGCCGCATCGGAGCGTTACCGGTCGCTCCGGAGTTGCCGGCCGCGGCGACGGGGAGCGACCCCAGCTTCACTGCGTATTGCGTTGCCTTGAAATGGGTGAAGCAGGAGCCAGACGGGAAGGTGTAGCTCATGTTGATAACGGCGGCACCGCTTTCCGCAGCGGACGCCACAGCCGCGGAAGCGGTGGAGCATTTGAGGCCCGAAGGGAAAAGCTGCATCCTTGCTCCGGGCCACACGCCACGTATGCCGAGCATCTCTCCGGGCGAAGCCGCGATTCCGGCCACCGCAGTTCCATGCCAGTCGGCATCCGCGCCGAGTGATTTCGCGCCGGTCAGGCTGGCATTGACAAGGTCAGGGTGCAGGGGGTCGATCGATTCTTCGACAAGGGCGATCAGCGGGCTTTCAGGCGTCACCTCGGGAGGGGTCACGTCACCCGGGCTGACGATCCGGTTGAGCCACCATTGCTGGTCACTGAAGAGGTCGAGCGGGTAGCCGCTCCGTGTGACCGCCACATCCGGTTCGGCGTAAACCAGCCTGTCGGCCCGGTCGAGGCGACGCGCCAGCGCCCTGGCGGCACCCCGGTTGATCCGGTACGAGCCGAACTCCTCGTCGATCGCGGTCGCCCCGGTACTCGCGGCGATAGACGCGGTTCCCGGGCCGGGGACGCCGCCGACAATCCATTGCCGGCTTTCCGATCCCGCGACCTTCCCGGACGCGCTGGTGGCAGCATCTGAAGGCAGGATCACAGGTGGCGCTTCGACGGAGGCTGGTGGAGCCTCCGCGGAGACCGCCGGGGTACCGAAACCGAGCGCGGCAAAGGCGGTGAGCACGATCAGGGGCAGCAGCGCCGGCTTTCGGCCGACCTTCCGTTTCCGTGGCTCTCGCCTACGTTCCCCGCGCTGAATTTCAGATTGCTGCATGCCTGCCTTTAACCCGGGCCACGGCTCTTGGTATCGCCTGAACGGTAAATATTCCAGACCGGGCCGCGGTAGCCCTGCCCGGTGTCGACCTCTAGGCTGGCGGCATGGCATATCCAGAAGCCGTGCTTTTCGACAATGACGGTCTGGTGCTTGACACCGAAGCGGTGTGGAGCCGGGCGGAACAGAAGCTGTTCCGGATCCGTGGCGTGGAGTTCACGATCAACCACAAACGCAGTCTGGTTGGCTCATCGGCGGAGATCGCCGGTCGCAAACTGGCCGGATTCCTGGCTGAACCCGGGCGGGATGCCGAACTGATGGATGAGCTGAATGCCCTGGTCCTGGCCGAGCTTGAAGGCGGTGTGGACGCGATGGTGGGGGCCCGGGAGTTGATTGAGCTGCTGAGGCTGGCTGGAGTGCCGGTTGGGCTGGTTTCGAACTCCCCTCGCCAGTTCATCGAGCGATCCCACGAGGTGGCTGGCACCGGCTTGCCGTTCGACGCCGTGGTCAGCGGGCACGAGGTACCTGAGGCCAAACCGGCCCCGGACGCCTATCTGGAAGCCTGCCGGATGCTGGGTGTGGAGCCTGGAAAGCGCGTGATCGGGCTCGAGGACTCGCCCTCGGGTGTCACTGCCGCGGTCGCGGCGGGACTCTTTGTGATCGGTGTCCCCTCTGTGCCAGGGATCGAGCTCGACCATGCGGATCTGGTTGCCCGTTCACTCGAGGACGAGCCGGTCCTTCACGCTCTGGGTATCGAATCCCGCTGATCTACTGATCGAGGATCCGCCGCCTTCGAATCACCCGCTCGGCGAGCGCCAGGCCTTGTTCGATCTTTGGCAGGTCAGCCGGGTCCGTATTGCCGCTGGCTGCCTGACGGGTGATCCGGGTCAACTCGGGAAGCAGCTCCTCGAGCTGGTCGAGGTCACTTTCATGACCTTCGTCTTCAACCGCGAACTCGAGTTCCGCGACCGTAGCTTCAACTGCCGGCCCGATCGCCAGCGCTGCTGCTGCCGGGTTGCCGGTGTTCAGGTCGAGTCTGATCCGGGGTATGAGCAACTCACAGGCGGCGGCGCGTTCCCGGCCCCCGAGGATCGCTGCGGTTCGGGCTGTCGGCCTGGTCCGGCCCAGCCTTTCACGCCTTCCTCCGCCGGTGCCTCCCCGCGCATCAATGTCGAAAGCCTCGATGAAACGTCCCGATGCAACCTGGTCACCGTCCCCGTATCCAACTCTCGCCGCGAGGATCTGACCTATCGCGGTCGGGGTGCCGAAGGGAACGCCTGATGCGGCGGCGTCCGCAGCGCGGACACGATCGAGCGTAAAGAGGGTGTCGTCGAGCAACTCGTCGGTGAACTCCTGTTCGCCGAGCCGGTCGAGCCAGTCGTTCCCGGCGGTTTCACCCGCCAGCGGCTCGTCCGCCCGGATCACGGTTACCACGGAGACGGTCACGGAGACCGGAGTTTCGGAGCGCACCGACTTTTTCGGTCGCCGGCGGCGTCTCCGGGCCGGCGGGAGGGCACCTTCGGTCTCGATGACCAGAACCCGCTCGGCGGGTCCGTTGCGGACCAGGTAACGGCCGTCATCGAGTGGGAGGCTGCCGGCCAGCTCGATCTGGATGAAGCCGAACAGGGGACTGATCGCGGCTACTTGTCTTCGTCCGGTTCGTTGCCCGACTTCTCGGCCGGGAGTGCGTCACCCGAGGGAGTGGTCGGAACGTCCGGATTGCGGATCTGGCCGAGACGCTCGGTCAGTGCTTCCCACTGTTCCGCTCCGAGGGTCGCGGCGATCGAGCCGCCGGGCTGGTCGGAACCGGCCATCGGGCTGAAGCCGACATGGAGATGGTCCCCATGGTCGCCCATGGCGAAGCCGGCCGTCTGCGGGTACTCGAGCAGCGAGATGACCTCATCCGGGGCCATCGTGCCCTGGAGGCTGAGCACGAGGCGGGCGACCTGGTCGGTCAGCGAGCCAGGGCCCTGGGTGCCCGGGGTCACAACCTCGCCGTTGATGGCCGCGATGTCGATTGCCGAGCCACGGGTGTGATTGGACACATTGCCGGAGGTAGTGATCGAACCTTCGCGTCCACAGAGCATCGAGGTGATGAGCATCGTGTACCCGTGGGCGGTGATGAACTCGATCGATGCCAGTATCCGGCGGTCAACCGATCCGCCAGCGATGTAGTCGCGGTCACACTGCTGGGTGAACTCGACCATGTCGTTGTTGAGAACCCGCTTCTGGAGCGCGGACTTGGAGAGCAGCAGAATGCCACCGACTCCGAGCTTGCTGGAGAAGCGGTCCTTGCCACGGGCGCTGTAAATGTTGGTTTCCGCGAGCAGCTTCCACCCGTCGAGGAAAGGCTTCGGATCGATCTGCGGGGTGTCTTCGCCTCCGGGCTTGATCGAGAAGTTGACGGCTGACCCGGGGGATTCGCCAAGACGGCCAAGTACGGTGCCGGCGACCACGCGAGAGCCCTTCTTGAGCTCGTGGAGCTCGGTGGTTTCGGGGTCGAACTTGTAGATACCGCTGCGGCTGCCGTCATAAATCAGGTAGTCACCGGGCTTGCCATCGATCCCGATCCCCTGGGACTGGCGGACCGCGTTCTGAATTGACTGACCATCGGTGGAGGATCGTTGCTGGTTACTGGGTCGCAGGGGACTGGCATAGACCCGGCTGCGGACGTTCTCGGTGTTGTGGTTCGACGGGGCCGGGACCTGACGTATCTCGTCCTGGGAATCGCGGCGCTCGACGGCGGTTGAGACTGCCGGGTCCTCCTGCTCCGGGGAGGTGGCCGGATCGCTGGCGGCGGCGTCTGCGGCAGCGGCAGCATCGGCGGCTTCGGGGTCGACCAGCACTTCGCTGATGTTCTGCTGTTCCTTCTCGGAAGGCTTGCCCGAACCCTGACCTTCAGCTTGAGGGTCAGATCCGGTGTCATTTCCGTCCGGGGAGGAATCGGCTGCCTTTTCCTCGCCCATCTCTGCCTCGGCGTCGGGTCCCTGGTTGCCGGAGTCCGACTCAACCGGATCAGGAGCTCCGATATCCGACTCCTGGAAGGCGGTGGCGTTGGTTGGCTCGGGCTGGGGAACCGGGTGGACAGTCGAGACCGAACCGAGGCCTGCGTAGCTGTACCGGTTTCCGTAAGCGTCCTCGAGCACGATCGTGCCGGTTTCCTGGTTGATCTCGGAGATTGTGCCGTCGTTGACAGCGATCACCGGCGATCCGCCCGACGCGGTGATCGCGATGGTGCGGCGGGCTGCTGATGATTCGATGTTCTGGGAAGCGGTGCCGTTCTGCTTGGCGGCTTCGGTTGAGACCTGGCCTTCGTAGTTGGCGTCGGCGGAGGCCACGGGGAAGCGCGCGCCTTCGGTGAGACCGGTCAGAGCACTGATCATCTCCGGAGGAATCTGGGAGTAGATCTTGGCGTACTTGAAGATCTTCTGGACGTACCAGTCGGCGTGGTTGTAAGCGAAGATCGCGTCGTAGGGGCTTTCCTCGTACCCGAAGAAGTCGAGGTAGTTGGCGGCAGAGCAGATCGCGTCAACCGGGTTGTACGGGTCGCGGATCTTGTCGCCGTTTGCGTCAACTCCCCATTCGGCCCAGGAAGCCGGCATGAAAGC
>JAGQUU010000232.1 GCA_020438345.1 Solirubrobacterales bacterium
AACTTGTCTCCGTCCGTGGTTTTCAGCTTCACTTCAATCGAGCTGGCGTCCATGATCAGCGAGGTTGGCGAGCTGCCCATCCCCCCGCCACCGCCGTAACTGCCCTTGGTGATCGCTTCCTTCCGGATGAAGACCGGATCCTCGCCAGACAACTTGCCCTTGCGGTCGAGCGGCTGGATGACCAGCCGGCTTCCGGTGACTCCGAGCGCGCTGACAGTCTGCTTGAACATGCTGCGCTGCCAGTTCACAGCGGCCACACCGAGCAGCTCTTCGCCCGGGTCGATTAGTGAACGAAGGTGGTCGCCGTGAATTCTCTCGAAATCGTTCTTCCGTTCCTTCTCCGGCTTGCCTGTTGCCTTCGGTTTGAGTTCCATTTCAGCTCCTGATCACGTATGAGGTGTACTTGCTGATCGGTTCGTCGGGACCTGTCCCGCTGAACTCGTAGATGTCACAGAATGCGAACTTCGACCCGCTTTCCATCTCGTAGCTTCCATCCACAGCGGCCGCGTCCTCGTGGACGATGATCCTGTCCAGCACCACTTTCCGGGCTTTCTTGCCGGCCATTGAGCCGAACCAGTCCCGCATCCCTTCCCGACCTCCAATTGTCACTTCGCCGACCAGGGTCCATTCGACATCCTCGGTCACGTATTCAAGGGTCGCTTCGACATCTCCGTTGATGAAGGCGAGATTGAAGTCACGCAACCAGGCTCTTCTCGACGACCTTTCGCAGTCCGCGTTTATGACGACCTCCGTCCCTCCGATCGGTATCCCCCGCTCCACTTCGTTCATGCGTTTAACCTAACCGCCACCTTGATTGAACTCATCCTCCTGGCTTCAGCTACAGCAGTCGCGACCGGCCTGGGGGCGATTCCCGTGATGTTGCTGGGGGACCGGGCCCAGTCAATGGTCCCGCTCCTCCTCGGGATCGCGGGCGGAGTGATGGCGGTAGCTTCGATTATGGGCTTGATCATCCCGGCCTTCGACCGGGGCACTCCCTTCGAGGTGCTGGGCGGGCTTGCGATCGGTGTGGCCTTTCTCTCCCTGGCCCGTCGCTTCCTCAGCCAGATGCCCCGTGACTTCAGCCAGGCAGGCGGCAGGACCGGCCTGCTTGTCTTTCTTGTTCTGTTGGTCCACAGCCTGCCGGAGGGATTCGCGGTCGGCACCGCATATGAGGCCGATCCGGCCCAGCTCGGGATTTTCGTGGTTATCGCAATCGCAATCCAGAACATTCCCGAGGGCACCAGTGTCGCCATCCCCCTGGCTGCGTCAGGGGCCTCCGGCAATCGTCAGTTCTGGATGGCGGTTGCGAGCTCGGTGCCCCAGCCGATCGGTGCTGTGATCGCTTTTCTGCTCGTCCAGGAAATCTCGGCTCTCCTGCCCGTCTCTTTCGGCTTCGCGGCCGGTGCGATGCTCGCCCTGACCCTGGTCGAGATCGTCCCCGATGCCTGGCGTGGCGATCGGCGCCAGACCGTCATCGGCCTGGGCTGCTCAATCCCGGCCATGATCGCCCTCAGTCTGTTGCTGGGGGTTTGAACGGACGGCACTTCCTGAACCTGACAGGGCCGGTTGAACCTGACAGGGCCGGTCCGCCGGACGGATGGTTCTCCGCCCGGCGGGTCCGGTCGCAAAATCAGCCGTTCAGCCTTCAACCGCTCAGCCGGCGCATTCGGTCAAACCGTAGTCCGATGCCAGCCTGTTCGCCTGGGCGAAAGGATCGGCGTTTCCGGCCAGTGAGGCAGGGTCGGCCTTCGCCTCGTCGAGCCCCTCCTGGGCGGCATCGAGAATCGCGTTGACCTGTTCAACCTCATCTTCCGGCACGTCAAGCGCTTCGATGTCGCTCACTTGCTGTTCGACTTCGGGAATCAATGTCCCGGTCACGAAAGATTCGATATCGGCCTCGGTAGGTTGCTGCCCACCCGAGAAGGCTTCGTTTTCCGCAGCTTCGATCTTCGCATTGCTCTCGGCACAGATCGCGTTCGCCTGGGCCACAAAATCAGCCTTGGTGATCGAATCCGACGAAGAATCATCAGACGAGCTGTCATCAGATCCGCAACCCGCCACGCCAAGCGCGACGACCAGCAGGATCGAACAAGCCCCTGCTTTCAATAACTTCATGCTCCCCCTTCGGTTGACTGGTCTCGATTCAACCTATCCGCAATGGCCGATGCGGAACAGATCTGGAGCCAGCAACCCACCTCTGACCATGCTCGTCCGAAACACCGGAACCACGGTCCAATCGGGGCGACTGGATTTGAACCAGCGACCTTTCGACCCCCAGTCGAATGCGCTACCAAACTGCGCCACGCCCCGTGCGTGAGCGGGGACTTTACCGGGAGACGGCCCGACGGGAGCGGCTGGCGTCTAGCGACGAAGCGGGTGACGGGAGTCGAACCCGCCCTAGGAGCTTGGAAGGCTCCTGTGCAACCGATACACCTCACCCGCAGAGTGAAACTGGCCTCGGATTATAGAGACCGTCGTCCCGGCATCCCGTCTTGAAATCAGCCCGGGAAGCGGGGCACCTAGGACTCGAACCTAGAACCTTCGGCTTTGGAGGCCGCTGCGCTCGCCAATTGCGCCAGTGCCCCGGAATCGACAATCCTACTGCGTTGCCGCTCAGCGAGTTGGTCCGCGAGACCGATGCGACGTCCGCCAAGGTTGCGAACATATGTTCGTGCCAAATTTGCTTTCGTCGGAGCTTCGAGAGGCAGTCCTGCCACTACTTGGCAGTCAATTGTCGGTTTGCGAGATTTCTCGTCGAACTGGAGTCGGGCGTTCTACGGTTCATCGGTGGCGGCACCATGGCGTTCCAAGCCCACCTGCCCAGGAAACGACCGAGATCGTTGACGAGCATCCGAGGGCCTTCATCCGTGGCCTGATTCATTCGGACGGTTCACGGTGCATGAACACCTTCAAGATGAACCTGAAGGACGGGCCGAAGGAGTACTCGTATCCGCGCTACTTCTTCACCAACTACTCGACCGACATCCAGGCCATCTTCTGCCGGAGCTGCGATCAGATTGGGATCCGGTGGAGCCGGTCGAACTGGCGGAACATCTCGGCCTCCCACCGGACCAGCGTCGCCCTGCTCGACGAGTTTGTGGGACCGAAGCAGTGAGCGCACTATTGTTTAGTGAGTTACTCGGGAATGAAAGGCACTGGATTGAGTGAAGCGATGAAGGTCATTTCTGTACTCGGCAGCGTCACCTCACCCGGGCGAATGCACCGCGCGTTGAACGAGGCACTCGACCGGACCGGCGAAGCGGAAATCAGCCGCGTCGACCTGGCTGAACTCGAGATCGGCTTAGCCGACGGAACGCCGCTCGACCAGCTCGAAGACGACACGGCCGAGGTGATCGGCGCGATCGCCGCGGCGGATGCGGTGGTGCTCGCCACCCCGGTCTACCGGGGCTCGATGACCGGGGCGCTGAAGAACCTGCTCGACCTCACCCCGGTCGATGCCCTGAAGGGCAAGCCGGTGCTGATCGTCGCGATGGGTGCCACCGACCATCACTCACTCGGGGTCGAACGGCACCTGCGAGACGTACTCAGCTTCTTCGGCGCCTTGCCGGTACCCGTCGATGTCTACCTGACCTCGGCCGACTTCAAGGACGGCGCGCCGGGAGAGGACGCCGCTCGCCGGCTCGATCAGGGAATCAGCGGACTGCTCACCCTGACCAGTGCCACCGGAGGACTCGGTGAACTCGGCCCCGACCCGTTGATCACCCGGCTGTCACACGAACGTGACTAGCGCGTACGAGAAGTGGCGCAGTGGCGACGAGCCGGTACCCCATCCCCTCCCGCAGCAATAATGATGATGCGGATTACCTTCACACCATGGACAACGCGGCAGCGAACATCACTCCCCCCGATCCCGAAGGCCTGCTGGTCGGAGGCGTCGGACTGGGCGCAATCCCCAAACAGCAGCGGGGAATCGACGTACGTGATCGTCTTTACGAAGCGGCGGTCAGGGAAATCGACGAGAAGGGAATTGAGGAATCCCGGGTCGAGAACATCGTCGCCGAGGCAGGAACCAGTTGGGGGACCTTCTTCCGCTACTTCCCGCGCAAGGAAGACATATTCCTGCACGCATCGGCCCGCGAATTCCGCGAGAACCTGAGGCCTGCCTGGGATGAAGCGATTTCGGACGAAGCGACGCCGATCAGGGAAAGCGCCCGCTCGATCATCCTGCTGATGATGGAGCCGATCGTAAGCCCGCGGTTCCACGCCGAAATGCTCACCGAGACCCTGCGCCACCCCGCCAGGTTCGCCGCCATCCTCGATGAGGGCGAGCTGCCTCTGGCCGTGCTCATGGCCGGATTGCTGGCCGAGGGTCAGAACCGGGGTGAAGTGAAGCCCGACGCACCGATCCCGGTCTGCGCGGCGGTACTCCTCGCCGGAGTCATGTTCTCTGCGGCCCGGGTCCTTCAGGATGTCGCCCAGGGCAGTCGCCCCGGAAGTGACATCGCGGAAGTCGCCAACCAGGCTTTCGACCTCGCCTGGTCCGGCGTCGGCGCCTGACTCCCGGTTTCCGGATGAGTGCCCTCCGCCCTTGGCTCGCCCGAAGGTGAGAAAATGCCGGGCGACCGTTCATCGAAGCGGTTTTCAAGCGGACGTGGCGGAACTGGTAGACGCGTCAGGTTTAGGTCCTGGTGCCCGTGAGGGTGTGGAGGTTCGAGTCCTCTCGTCCGCATGAAATCAAACTCACCCGACATGCCCGGGTGCTTCCCGCAAGGGAGCCTGCCTGCGGGCATCCGGGATTGAATCTATGATCGACGTATGGCGGTAGGAGAGGCAAGGCCCGGGTATGAGCTCTGGCGTCCCAACCGGGAAAAGACCGAATCGCAGACGACGCGTTTTCTGACCGTCCTGCTGATGATCGTTTCGGCGATCCTGATGCTGATAGTCACCGTCGGCGGATGGTCGGTTCTGGTCGGTGGATCGACCTACGGAATCATCGCGCTTGTCTTCGTCGCGGTTTATCTGCTGCTGGCCGTGATGACGTGGAGATGGAGCCGTGGTGCGCTTTCCCTGACCCTGGCTCTCTCCGTCCTGTTGGCGATTTTTTGTGCGGTCGGGGCCGGATCCTGGTTTGCCCGGGACAAGGCAGGATTCGCCGAGCCCGCATTGCCGGCCGACCTGATCGGCCTGTTGGTGATCATCTTGATCCCGACCCAGGTCGCCCTCCTGATCGCTGCGGCCATCGCTTTCAACCAGGAATGGCATGTCGAAGAAGAACGACCGATCGGGTCTGGCGACACCGGCGACAGCAACCCGCAGGTCGAACCAGGCTCCCTGGCCGGCGCCTCCTGAACCGCGGCGGAATAAACTTGAGCGTCCCGGCGGCGGTGGCGGAACTGGTATACGCGACGGACTCAAAATCCGTTGCCCGCAAGGGCGTGTGGGTTCGATTCCCACCCGCCGCATAGGGATCCGACGTGGAAGCCAAAGAACCAAACGAAACTCCCGCCCAGGACAAGAGGGCTGAAGGTCCGGCCGGGAAAACCGATTCCGGGAAGCGGGGACGCCCGACCGGTGCGCTGGCTGGAGGACCAACCGGCGTAGCTGCGAGCGACCTGGAGTGGCTGGCCTCGGAGCGGCTGGTTACTGAACTTGAGAGCAAAGGCCGCGAAGCGCGCATACAGGAAGTCAGAATCCCCGCTTCCGAATCCGCGACAATCGTCCTTCACGCGCTGCTCACTCTGGCAGGCAGCCTGATCGGCATCAAATGGCCGGCCATCGGCGCCGCGATCTGCCTGATCGCCGCATTCTCGTTTTACGCCGAACGGGCGCTGGGTCTTCGCCTGATCGGCCGGGTGCTGCCGGGACGCAAGACCGCGAATGTGCTTTCCCCTCCCCCCGGTCCGGCCTGGGAAGATGTCGATGTCGTGATCTCGACCGGTTACGACGTACCCGATTCCTACCCGGTCGGTGAATGGCTGGCCAGGCGATTTTCGGGATCCGTGACCACCGACCGAATCCTTCTGTACGGCGGCATGATCGGTTCTTTCGCCGCTGTGATGCTCCGGGCGGTCGGGATCGAAGGGGCCGCGCTGAACGTATTCCAGACTGTCACTGCCGCGATTCCACTTGCAGTGATCGCCGCCCAGGTCGACCGGCGACTGGCCGGAACGCCAATCGCCACCCAGGAGGATCTCGCTCCCGCACGCGATGTGATGACGGCTGCCGCGGAAGCGGACGGCGAAGCCCGCGGTGACTCCGGTGTCGGGATCTGCCTGTTCGGAGCCGAATACGCCTCGGCCGGAGGGGCAGGTGCCTTCTTCAGCGACTCGCGTCTCAAGTTAAAGGAAGGCTGTGCCCTGATCAACCTCGTCAGGGGCGCCCGCAACGCCTCCCCCGAGGTTACGGCCCGGGAAGGCGACCTCGCCATGAGCCGGATGAGTCCGGAACTCGCCGCCGAAAGCCCATTGCGACCGAAGCCGGTTGTTTTGAGATCACAGACCGCGGCCGGCATAGCCAGACGGGTCGGATTGCGGGCAACCACGGTGGTCGGTCGCGGCGAAGCCGGTATCGACGTTTTGCTTGACACGCTGGAAGGCGCGCTCCCCGACAGCGAGGATGAGAGTTGACCGCCGAACCCCTCTGGGTCCCCGGCCCTGAAGTCATTGAAAGCTCAAGGCTCACCGCCTGGGCGAGGTGGCTGAAACTCAGGGGCACCGGACCGGGTTCAGAGGATTACGGCGCGCTCTGGAACTGGTCGACCGAGCAACCCGAAGAGTTCTGGCAATCCATCTGGGACTACTTCGAGGTTATTCATGACGGAGAGGCTTCGGCTGTCCTTTCAAGCCACCGGATGCCGGGCGCCAAGTGGTTCGAAGGCACCTCGGTCAACTACGCCGAACATATCTTCAGGGACCGGGACCCGGAGCAGACAGCAATCCTGGCGAAGACAGAGACCCGTCCGCTCGAGGAAATCACCTGGGCTGATCTGAGTCGGCGGGTTGCAGCAGCAGCTGCAGGGCTCAGATCAATGGGAGTCGGCCCCGGTGACCGGGTGGCCGGCTACATGCCGAACACCCACGAGACGGTCGTCGCTTTTCTTGCGGTCGCGAGCCTCGGCGCAGTCTGGTCCAGCTGCTCGCCGGATTTCGGGGCTGGGGCGGTGACCGATCGCTTCGCACAGATCGAGCCGAAGGTCCTATTCACCGTTGACGGGTACACCTACGGCGGCAAGGCTTTCGACCGCCGCCAGATCGCAATTGACCTGGCACGGAACATGCCTTCAATCGAGCATGTCGTGCTGCTTCCCTATCTGGAATCCGATCCCGACATCTCACAGATCCCGAATGCCACCAGTTGGGATTCGCTCCTTGCCATCGACCCTTCGGCCGAACTGACCTTTGACCGGGTTCCCTTCGACTCTCCCCTCTGGATTCTTTACAGCTCCGGAACCACCGGGCTACCCAAGCCGATCGTTCAGGGCCAGGGCGGGATTCTCCTGGAGCACCTGAAGAAGATGCATCTCCACCTCGATGCCAGGCGGGGCGACCGGATCTTCTGGTTCACCACCACTGGCTGGATGATGTGGAACTTCCTCGTTTCCTGTCTGTTGACCGACGCCGCGATTGTCCTCTACGACGGCAACCCCGGCCACCCCGACATGTCGACCCTGTGGCAGCTCGCGGCAGACGCCGAAGTGACCTGCTTCGGCACCTCGGCCTCTTACGTATCCGCCTGCATGAAAGACGGTGTCGAACCGGGTGAAGGCCGCGATATCTCGAAACTCCGTTCGGTCGGGTCGACCGGCTCGCCGCTCGCTCCGGAGGGTTTCGACTGGATCTATGACCACATCGGCAAGGAAACCTGGCTGTTCTCGACCTCCGGTGGCACCGACCTCTGCACCGCGTTCGTCGGCGGGGTGCCGACCCTGCCGGTCTACCGCGGTGAGCTTCAGGCCCGTGCTCTCGGAGCCGCAGTCGAATCCTGGGATGAAGATGGCAATCCCCGAATCGGTGAGGTCGGAGAATTGGTGATCACGAAACCGATGCCTTCGATGCCGCTGTTTCTGTGGGGTGACGAAGACGGTTCGAGGTACCACGACAGCTACTTCGATGTTTATGAAGGGATCTGGCGCCACGGCGACTGGATCGAGATCACCGAACGCGGAACCGCAATCATCTTTGGCCGGTCTGACTCGACCATCAACCGTGGCGGAATCCGAATGGGAACCAGCGAGATCTACCGTGCCGTCCTTGCCGACGAGGCGATCGCCGATGCTCTTGTGGTGGATATTCCTCGCGAAGACACCGAAGGCTGGATGCCCCTGTTCGTCGTCCTGACAGAAGGCGCGGTGCTTGACGATGACCTGAAGAAGAGGGTTGCCGCCGAGATCCGCAGCCGCTGCTCGCCACGCCATGTTCCCAACGAGATGATCGAGATCGAATCGGTTCCCCGCACCCTCTCGGGCAAGGTCCTGGAGGTTCCGGTAAAGCGGATTCTCACCGGCACCCCGGCGGATCAGGCGGCGAGTCGCGACTCACTCGCCAACCCGGAAGCCCTCGACTTCTTCAGCGACTACGTGAAGACCATCTGACCGGCAGGATGTGCCCGGGCCGTGGGTCGGTTGGGATTCAGTCCTCTTTTCCGGCCTGGGTCAGGGCTGCCATCGCCAGACACCCCCAGAAGCCGACCACCATCGCGGCCCCGAGCACGTCGCTTATGAAGTGCCAGCCGGAAATCATCACACCTGCCGTCACCACCAGCCCATAGGCAGCCCCGGCGATACCGGCCCGGAACCGGAACCGCGGCGGCGCGATCAGCCAGAGTCCGAAGCCGGCCGTCAGCGCGGCAGTCGTGTGACCGCTCGGATAATGGATCTCGATCGGGTAACTGACTCCGAGCGCACCCTGAAGGCGCGGATGTGCCATCAGCAACTTCATGACCTGGGTGGTGAGGTTGGCACCGATCAGCACTCCGCCTGCTGCGAGCAGATGCCAGGGACGCTTCCAGAGGATCGCGAGCACGACCAGTCCCAGACAGATCACAAGCAGCGGCAGAGGTTCGGCAAGCCTGGCTCCGAAATCGGCCATTCGTTCAAGCCTTGAGTCCGGGGCCGCGAGGAAGCGGGAAGTCAACCGGGCGTCGAAGTTGCTGACCCTGGTCGATCCGTAGAAGAGCAGCGCCAGCAAAGCTGTTCCGCCGGCACAGACGATCGCCGCGAGGACCAGCCCAATCACGGAATGGCCGCGACGGCCCAGTTCGGATTCAGGCGTATTCGAGCTCATCCCGAGTTGGGACCTTACGCCAGCTTTGCCCGTCGGCCGGAGCGGGCGGATTGAGGAACATCTTCGTTTCTGCAAAATTTCTGCTACCATCCCGCGTCACAAACAAGGGAGTACGGGGAAACAGAAGCGCAGGGGCAGCACCTTCCCCATCCGTATCGAGTTGTAAAGAGCAAGGTCGGGGAGCAAGCTCTCCTCGAAAACACGAAGTTACGAGAGGATCGACCAGTTCATGGAATCTGCCAGCACTTTTTCGCGGCCTGTCAGCATGCGGAGCACATTCTTCGCCATGCTCGCACTCTTTCTTGTCGCGATCTTTTCCTTCGCTTCCGCCTCACTGGCTGAAGCCGCAGTAGTGGCGAACCCGGACAAGAGTCCGTTCAAGGCCACAGTCAATGGCGGGCAGCTGAAGGTCAACACGAAGCTCGACCTCGATGTCGGTTCCATGAACCCGGCCCCCACTCTCGAGAACGTGACCCTCGACGCAGACGGCAACCTTTCAGCGCCGGCTTCCGGCCTTGTCTTCCCCGTCCAGGTCATGCAGGTCGACACTCCGATTGGCACAAAGGACATCTTTATCCAGATCCGGGCGAACAGCCCGATCACCGGCAGCCTGAACCCGGGCACCGGCGAAGTCCATATCAACACCAATCTCACCATTCAGCTGACCAGCAACGACTCGATCGTTGCCCTCGGCAACAACTGTTATGTCGGAAGCCCGTCCAGCCCGATCCCGTTCAGTGCTTCGGCGCTCCCGGATGACAGCAAGGGCGTCCACTACGACCAGTACAGCAGTGAGACCACCGTGGTCGACAACACGATTGCGATCCCGACGGCGACTGGCTGCCCGACAATCTTCGGCACCAACATCAACAGCACCGTCAACGGCGAGCTCGGCCTACCCTCGGCTTCCGGCCAGAACCAGGTCCGGCTGGCGCTTCGCTTCAGGCAACAGGCCCCTCGGGCCGAAGACTGGGAGGACCCGAACGGTCCCGGACATGTTGCCCCGGTGATCGTCAACGACCAGACAGTGACCGTCGCGGGCAACGCGATGCGTTCCTGGCTGGAGAGTTTCGCGATCAGCAATGCCAACCACAACACCGGCGGCAATACCCTGCGACTCTCGCTGCTGGTGAAGCACGATCCCGGACGCCGGGTCACCGGCCTCAAGATCGACGACGACTGGAACTCGAGCGAATCTTCTGACAGCAAGGGCATCAAGTCGGTTACCGCTCAGCAGCCCGTCGTTGCCGGTGGTTTCAACTACTCGCGGGTGACCTACACGTACGTGGCACCGACCACGGGCATGAACCTGGCCGACGTTGATCCCTCCGGTCGCTTCGCTGACATCAGCGTGCGGGCAGTTCTGGACAACGGTGACGAAACGGAAGCATCCAGCTCGAAGATCGGACTGACACGAGAGCAGGGCAACAATACCTTTGGTGATGCCGACTACGCCAGCATCTACCAGTGGCAACCGCAGTCGGCGACCTCGGTAACCCCAGGAGAAAATGTCACCTTCACGTTCAAAGGAGACGACGCTGACGGTGGCTTGATCACCAACCGCGATTTCGGCGGCGTCAAGTGGCGTTGGCGAAATCTGATCACCGGCCAGACCAGCAACCCCACGCTGGAAATATTCGGCAGTTGCACGGGCCGCGACAACGCGAACCTGACCATGAATCTCAACGCTCCGAACCGTGGACGCTGGGTTCTGGAAGCTCAGCTCTCGAACACCAATAGTGGTTGCGGCTATGTCGAAGGCCCCAATTACTGGTTCTGGCTCGGAGCGATCGACGTCAACTCGCCCCAGAGCTTTGACGGCAACGTCAGCCCGACCGTGACCCTGAACGTTCCGGCCCGACCCGGCGTGGATGGATCACTGCCGATTTCTGCCGTCACCAGCGACCCCTTTGACTCGTCGCCGGGTGTAGTTGCCGCTCCAGGCAGGGCCCAGACAGTCGAGTGGGACCTTGACGGCGACAACTCGAACGGTGTGGACGGCTTCGAGACCGTCCGGTACGGCGACAGCTTCACCGGTATGGGACCGGGTCAGAACCAGATGGTTCTTGACACGTCCGAAGACGGCATGGACCTCGCCCCGGGGATCTACCCGGTCCGGGCACGGGTTGGAGACAACGGTGCGCTCGGTGGGGCCGACAACATCCGCCGGACCACGGTTTCGGAGACAAAGACCTACATGGTCAACACACCTCCGACCGCCGACGGACTGACTGTCACAACCGACTACCAGACCCCGGTCTCCACCCCGCTTGTGGCGGCAGACACCAATGTCGACGGTTCTCACGATCCGCTGACCTGGTCGATGGTCACCGCACCGGCCCACGGCTACCTGGCCGGTGAATGGCCGAACCGCGAGTACCACCCGAACGGCGGCTTCCACGGAACAGACAGCTTCACCTACAAGGTCGACGACGGCTTCGGTGGCAGTGACACCGCGACCGTGAACATCACTGTTGAGGAAGAACCGGAAGGCCCGACCGGCCCGACCGGGCCCACCGGCCCGACCGGCCCGACCACTCCGACCGGCCCAGGTTCACTCACGGCGACCTTCAGTGAAGGCCGCATGAACCTGAACGAGGCGGGTGGCCCTTCCACCTCGGGCGTGAAGGTCGTTGACTCGACTGTGCCCGACCCACCGGTCGTCTTCCAGACCGACAGCTGGGACCGTGACACAGGCGATATCGACGCACCAGCTTCGTCCCTGACGTTCCCGTCGAAGGAACTTCAGATGAGCGTGACCGAGCCGATGGCGCTCGATCTCAATGTGAAGATCGAGTTCCGGGC